>NZ_JANAVL010000001.1:728682-812450 GCF_024213455.1 Domibacillus sp. A3M-37
ACAAGTGTCAACGGCTATGCGGCAAAGAACGCCACTTCGCCGATGCCCCTTGTGCTTGTCGAGCCTAAACAGGCCTCTTCCACTTTTGCTTCATCCAGTTCCAGAGGCCAGGCTCTTGAGGTCACAAGTGTCAACGGCTATGCGGCAAAGAACGCCACTTCGCCGATGCCCCTTGTGCTTGTCGAGCCTAAACAGGCCTCGGGTTCACAGGATGTGAATCATGAATACGTGCCGCAGGAAGCGGCGTTTTTAGCATTCATTCTTACAAAAGTGGAAGTGCGCCAGTCCTTAGACCGGCCTCTTCCACTTTTGTCTGGTCGCTTCTCCTCCACGCAGGTGCCGGATGGATTTATGGTAGTGTAAAATATGTTCCACGCGGGCAGATAATTCTGGGTTTACGTTCGGCAGCCGCTCGGTTAAGTCTTTGTGGACGGTGCTTTTTGAGATACCAAATTCTTTGGCAATGTCCCGGACGGTTTTATTTGTTTCGACGATATGCTTGCCGGCCTTCAGCGCTCTTTCTTTGATGTATTCGCGCACGCACACGCCTCCTTCAACGGAAACGGGATGAGCGGTGTCGAATGGTGCGGCCACAGGTTTCATCGAATGAAAGTAGACCCATTTCTTTTTATTAACAATATGCGTATAGCCTGGGAAATATTCATTTCCATTCACTTATAGCTTTTCCATAGAGCGCAGATGGATTTAATAATTCGCCGTCTTTGGTCATTTCATAATGAACATGAACGCCGGCTGACTCATTTAAAATGCTTCGTCCGGCTTCACCAATTTCTTGTCCTTGGCTGACAGTGTCATTTTTTTTCACTTGAATGTCCGTGATCGATTGAAATGTGCTGATCGCGCCGTTTCCGTGATCAATCTCGATGTAATTGCCGAGAAATGCGTCTTCGCGGACATCCGTAACCGTTCCCGAAAGCGGTGCTGAGACAGCAAACGTTTTTCCGTTTTCAAGAACATAATCGACGCCCGTGCTTTCGTAATACGTGTCGTTAAATACAACAAGCGCATCTTCCTGATCTCCTGATTCCGCTTTTTCATCATAAAAAGCGGTTTTCGCGACTGCTTCTTCAACGGCTGGCATAATCATTTTTTCCGGCGCTCCGCTGCCATTGACGCTTTCCGCCTGTTCATTAAATACAGTCGCATCTTCCTGCTCATCCGGCTTCATCACTTCATAAAACATGAGACTCGAAATCAATAAAATAGCACAAGCAAGATAAATCGCAGGCAAAGCCCGCCGCTTCATAAAAAAGTCTTTCAGTTTTGGGGGGAGTGTTTTTTTGCCGCCCTCTTTCATGGTCATCACCTCAAAAACCATTTTGGACAGGCAGATGATTTTTTATACATCTGTGCCATAAAATTCCCCAAATCGTAAAAAAAACGCCACAAACGTGTCCGTTCGTATTGTAAGGAGGTGGTAAAATCAAAGAGGATGTGGAGGTGTGGTAGTGAAAAAAGGGATTCGGTTCTTATTGATGGCGCTGCCTGTTTTATATATGATTGCGATTTGGATCATGTCAGGGCTTCCGCACGATACAATTGTGGATTTGCCGAATAATACAGTGGATTTATTTGTGAAAGAATCGCTTCACCTTGTTGAATTTGCGATTTTGTATGGACTCATTGCGCTTGCATTTTTGGCCAATGACAAATTAACGCCTTTTGTCAGTCTTGCTGCAGCGGTTTTTGCGTCTTTTTATGGGCTGGCTGATGAAATTCATCAGGCTTTCGTTCCATACCGGTCTGCGACGTTAATTGATGCGATTAAAGATGTAACCGGTGTAATTATTGCTTTTCTGGCTGTTAAATATATGTATTTTGAACAAAAATCACGAGTTGGCCGCTGGATGGATGACTTTAGCGAATGGACACGTCCGCAATAAGAGCGGACGTGCTTTTCATTCTGTTTTCAGCGCTTCAGAAACGTTTGGACATCACCAATCACGGCTCCCGGGTAGTAATGGGCGGTAATGTCTTCATATTTTTTTCCTTCTTTTGCCATTCCATTTGCTCCATATTGGCTCATGCCGATGCCGTGTCCATATCCTTTTGTCGTGACGACAACATCTCCATCGCTTACCGTCATCTGAAAATCCGCAGAAGGAAGTCCGAGTGTTTCTCGTATGCTGCGGCCGGTAAATGACTTCCCATCAATGGTAATGGCTCCAATGCGGCCTCCCGTTGTTTTTTTAGTGATAGCACCCACACTACCTGATTCTGGAAGTGAAACACCCAGCTTTTCTTCGACTTCTTGTTTTGTCAAAACCACTTCTTGCTCAAAGTTTGGCGCAGCTGCATCCCACGGACTGGCGACGCTCACTAAATACGGCTCAGCTGACTGCCAGTATTCTTCCGCATTTTCTGTTTGCCCGTTGCCGGATGAAAAAAAAGCTGCTGTAATCGGCTTGCCGTTATATACGAGCACTTCACCTTCTGTTTCACGTGCGGCCGCTTCGATCTTGGTTTTGTTTGTCTCGAAATCTTCTCCCCACATCTCCTTCTGGTCTTCATCGTCTTTAAACACTTGGTCGTCCACCGTATCTGTCACATCCAGCCCTTTTAGCGTTTGTGTTAAAATAAATGTCCGCGCGGCAACCGCTTGTGCTTTTAACGCTTCTTTTTCAAAAGAAGCAGGCATTTCCGCCGCCACCACGCCTGCAACGTACTCTTCAAGCGGAACGGATTCTGTTTTTTGCGTATCCGATCGGACAACATCGACTGTCGGCTCCTGCACATCCGGTGTTGTTTTATTTTCTGTGAGTAATAGACCTGCGGCAGGGATAGCAATCGCAGCGATGATAATAAATAAAAATGTGTATAACGGCTTTTTCAACAAAATTCCCTCCTTGCTGTATAAAAAGGGATATGCCCGACTATACTGATTATGACTGAACGTAAAAAAACCGCCTGCACCTACAGACGGTTTTTGTAAAAAAATAAAATAAAGAATTAAGAAAGAATTCAGCTCTTCACCGCGACTGGTGTATCTGCTGTTTCCGTTACACGCTCAATATCTGCACCAAGCGCTGCAAGCTTGCCGTGGAAGTTTACATATCCGCGGTCAAGATGCTTTAATTCTGTGACACGTGTGTAGCCATCTGCAACAAGGCCGGCTAAGATAAGAGCTGCTGCAGCCCGTAAATCAGTTGCTGCAACTTCTGCACCCTGCAGGTCAGCTGGACCGTCAATAATAACCGAACGGCCTTCAATTTTTGCATTTGCGTTCATACGGCGGAATTCTTCCACGTGCATAAAACGATTTTCAAAAACAGTTTCCGTAATGACACCTGTTCCTTCAGCTTTCAGCATAAGTGCCATCATTTGTGACTGCATATCTGTTGGAAAACCAGGGTGAGGCATTGTTTTAATATCGACCGATTTCATCTTTTCAGGGCCGATGACACGAACGCCATTATCTTCTTCAATAATTTCAACACCCATTTCACGCATTTTAGCGATCAAAGATGACATATGTTCTGCAACAGCGCCTTCGACGAGAACGTTTCCGCCTGTAATCGCTGCGGCCGTCATGAATGTGCCTGCTTCAATACGGTCAGGAATGATGGCATGTTCTGCACCTCTTAAGACTTCAACACCTTCAATACGAATCGTTTCTGTTCCGGCACCGATTACTCTGCCGCCCATTTTGTTAATGAGGTTTGCAAGATCAACGATTTCCGGCTCTTTTGCCGCATTTTCAAGGATGGTTGTGCCTTCTGCAAGAGCAGCTGCTGTCATAATGTTTTCCGTTGCCCCTACACTTGGGAAATCTAAGTAAATTTTTGCGCCTTTTAAGCGGCCATTCGTTTCCGCCTCAATAAAGCCATTTTCAACACGTACATGGGCACCCATTGCCTCAAATCCTTTTAAATGCTGATCAATGGGACGTGAACCGATCGCGCATCCACCCGGCAATGCCACACGTGCTTTTCCGTTCCGTGCCAAAAGTGCACCCATAACTAAAACAGAGGCGCGCATTTTGCGAACGTATTCAAATGGAGCTTCAATTAAAAGTTCTTGTGTTGCATCAACTGTTACCGTATTGTTTTCAAACGTTACTTCACAATTTAAGTGGCGTAATACTTCATTAATCGTATATACATCGGATAAAGTAGGTACATCACGAATGACACACTTTCCTTCTCCTGCAAGCATGGTTGCTGCAATAACTGGCAGCACCGAGTTTTTTGCACCTTCAACTTTGACGGTACCGTTCAACTGACGGCCGCCGCGGACGATAATTTTGTCCAAACTGTTCCCCTCCGCGTCCTTTTCTATTATACATATTCAAATCAGTGGACTGACGTTCCAGCCCTGTCCAATGTCTTTTTCATAACTTCGACAAAACTTATTAAAGTTTACCATCCTAATCGCGCGTTTCACAAGTGAAATTTAGCACATTTTGTAGAGAATTTGTGAAATTATTCAAAAAACCACCTTTTTTTGTTTTCCCGTTTTATCAGGTAACAAACCCACAATGAATGTTTTTTCACAAAGTATCTCCATCAAATTTAAATGATTTTCCCAGAAAAGGCAAGTACGTCAGTGCACGACTTGAATTAAAACAGTAAGGGAAGCTGACGAGCCCATTGCAAATAGTTTAAAAAGAAGCTGCTGACCGCTGACCCGATGGCAATCGAAAGCAGCAGATAAAGCATACGCGCCTGTGCAACTTGATTTTTGCGAAAAAGCTGGTCGAGCCGGAGCGATTGTAATGCCCAAAACGATAAGCCAATGCAAAAAAGGCTGAGAATCATGCTGATCAATGCTTCTTGTCCAAATGATTCAATCACGTCATTTCTCCTTTTTTTATGTTGTGGTTGGTCACGAACATGTAAATTCGTTCACGCGCGTAGACTTTGGTCGCGAAACGAAGTCTAGTTATTCATTAAAAAAGAAAAAAGCTGCCCGATCGTCACAACCGATGGGCAGCATTTTTTATAGTTTGCCTTCGTATACATTAACGCGGTTAATCGCACGTTTCAAAGCTAGTTCGGCACGTTTAAAATCGATGTTTTCTTGTTGTTTGCTTTGCAATAGCTGCTCAGCACGCTGCTGAGCTTCTTTTGCACGGGCAACATCGATGTTCTCCGCTTTTTCAGCAGCTTGCGCTAATATCGTTACCTGATCCGGACGAACTTCGAGAAAGCCGCCGCTGATAGCGACCAATTCGGATTGCTTGCCGTCCGTAACCAACCGGACAGCGCCGATCTGCAAGGGAGCGACCATCGGGACGTGGCCGGCCATAATGCCGAGCTCACCGCTTTGTGCTTTCGCACTAACAAGTTCCACGTTCGTATCTACGACCGGACCGTCAGGAGTGACGATATTGACGTTAAATGTCTTCATAGCTAAACCTCCTGGTCCCTATATTAGGCGTTCGCACCCATTTCTTGTGCTTTTGCCACAACTTCTTCAATGCTGCCGACCAAACGGAATGCATCTTCAGGAAGATTGTCGTGTTTGCCGTCCAAAATTTCGCGGAATCCGCGTACTGTATCTTGTACTTGTACGTAAGATCCTTTTTGGCCTGTAAACTGCTCCGCCACGTGGAAGTTTTGTGAAAGGAAGAACTGAATACGGCGTGCGCGCGAAACCGTCAATTTATCATCCTCTGACAATTCATCCATACCAAGGATTGCAATAATATCCTGCAATTCTCTGTAACGCTGCAATGTCTGCTGTACAGAACGTGCGACGTTGTAATGCTCTTCTCCAACAATTGCCGGTGAAAGGGCACGTGACGTTGATGCAAGTGGATCTACCGCAGGGTAGATACCCATCTCAGAAAGTTTACGCTCAAGATTCGTTGTTGCATCCAAGTGAGCAAATGTTGTCGCTGGAGCCGGATCCGTATAATCATCGGCTGGGACATAAATTGCCTGGATTGATGTAACAGAACCTACGTTAGTTGATGTGATACGTTCCTGAAGCTGACCCATTTCTGTTGCCAATGTCGGCTGGTAACCTACCGCTGACGGAAGACGTCCAAGAAGGGCTGATACTTCAGAACCCGCTTGCGTGAAACGGAAGATATTATCGATAAAGAACAGTACATCCTGCCCTTGATCATCACGGAAATATTCAGCCATTGTCAAACCAGTTAAGGCAACACGCATACGTGCACCCGGCGGCTCATTCATTTGTCCGAATACCATCGCTGTTTTCGCGATAACACCGGAATCACTCATCTCGTGGAAAAGGTCATTCCCTTCACGAGTACGCTCTCCAACACCGGCAAATACAGAAATACCACCGTGTTCCTGCGCAATGTTGTTGATCAATTCCTGAATAAGTACTGTTTTCCCTACACCGGCACCGCCGAAGAGACCGATTTTACCACCTTTAATGTACGGGGCAAGAAGGTCAACAACTTTGATCCCTGTTTCCAAAATTTCAACTTCAGTTGAAAGCTGGTCGAATGTAGGCGCCAGGCGGTGAATCGCATCACGGCGGGCTCCTGCTTCGATTGGTGCTGCAAGATCAATGGGTTCACCAAGTACGTTAAATACACGACCAAGTGTGAGATCTCCAACTGGTACTGAAATCGCGCTTCCTGTATCCACTACTTCCTGGTTACGCTGAAGGCCATCCGTTGATGCCATTGCAATCGCACGTACAGAATCATCGCCAAGATGCGTAGCGACTTCGAGCGTAAGTTCAGAAGCTTTGCTGCCGGCTTCTGAGCCGATTTGAACTTTCAAGGCGTTGTAAATGGCTGGAAGCTGACCGTTTTCAAACTTAACGTCAACGACCGGACCCATGACTTGAAGAACGCGTCCTTTGTTCATCATTTTCCCTCCTGTTTTGTTCAATTGCATTTGAATTGTATAATGATCAAATGCTAATTTCGCGGCGTCAATCGCCATGTATTTGCGACCTGCTTCTTGTAGGTCATGGACAAAAACCGCCCGCTTTATGTTACTATTCGAGTGCGGCTGCCCCGCCGACAATTTCCGTAATTTCCTGGGTAATTGCTGCTTGACGCGCACGATTGTACTGAAGTGTTAATGCACGGATGAGCTCTTTGGCATTGTCGGTTGCACTTTGCATAGCCGTCATACGCGCCGCGTGCTCACTCGCTTTTCCGTCAAGAAGTGCTCCATAAATTAAGCTTTCTGCATATTGAGGAAGCAATACTTCAAGAATTTCTTCTGCGGAAGGTTCGAATTCATATGAAGAAAGGCGGCCGCCTGACGATTCGATATCCGTCAAAGGCAATACTTTTTTCATAGTAACGTCTTGCTGAATGGCATTGACGAAATGACTGTAGTACATATAAAGTTCATCATATGCGCCTTCGGAGAAAAGATCGACGGTTTTACGAACGATCTCTTTTACATCAGCGAAAGACGGTTGATCTGGAAGACCTGTGACGCTTTCAATAGCTTCAATGCCGCGCATGCGGAAAAAATCCCGGCCAACGCGTCCAAGCGCAATGACAACATACTCGTCTTTTGACGTATGACGCTCTTGAATTTGTTTGTAGACAGAACGTAAAATGCTGCTGTTATAAGCTCCCGCCAAACCGCGGTCCGATGTAATAACAAGGTACCCGGTTTTTTTAACGGGGCGGGAGACAAGCATCGGATGTGTTACATCTTTACTGCCGAGCGCGATTGACGCAACAACTTCCTGAATTTTATCCATATAAGGAACAAATGATTTTGCATTTGATTCCGCACGGCTCAATTTAGAAGCGGATACCATTTGCATGGCTTTCGTAATCTGACTCGTCTTTTTCGTCGATGTAATACGTGTTTGTATATCGCGTAACGATGCCACTTTCTCTCACCACCCTTTTTGTGTTTGATGACGCAGACAGGGCGGACGTCCGGTAGACGGTACCGCCCTCATGCTGCTCTTATTCGGATTTCACAAACGACTTTTTAAACTCGCTGATTGCTGCTTTCAATTCATCATCAGACGGAAGTTCTTTCGTTGTGCGAATATGATCGTACACATTTGTGTGGTTTTTATCGAGCCAGTGTAACAGTTCATCTTCGAAACGAGTGATATCTGAAACCGCAATATCGTCAAGGTGGCCGCGTGTCAATGCATAAAGAATGACAACCTGGCGCTCAACTTTAAGCGGTTTGTTTAAATCCTGCTTCAATACTTCAACTGTACGGGCACCACGGTTTAGCTTCGACTGCGTAATCGCATCAAGATCTGAACCGAACTGTGAAAATGCTTCAAGCTCACGATAAGCGGCAAGGTCAAGACGCAGTGTACCTGCTACCTTTTTCATCGCTTTAATTTGTGCGGAACCACCAACACGTGATACAGAAAGACCCGCATTGATCGCCGGACGTACACCGGAGAAGAACAAGTCAGACTGCAAGAAGATTTGTCCGTCTGTAATTGAGATAACATTCGTTGGAATGTAGGCGGAGATATCCCCTGCTTGTGTTTCAACGAATGGAAGTGCTGTAATCGAACCTGCACCAAGTGTATCATTCAATTTCGCTGCACGCTCAAGAAGGCGTGAATGCAAGTAGAATACGTCACCAGGATACGCTTCACGACCTGGAGGACGGCGAAGAAGAAGGGAAAGTTCACGATATGCAGCTGCTTGTTTTGAAAGATCATCATATACGATCAAAACGTGTTTGCCGTTAAACATGAATTCTTCTGCCATTGATACGCCTGTATAAGGCGCAAGGAACAACAATGGAGCTGGTGAAGATGCCGACGCTGTTACAACGATTGTGTAATCAAGCGCACCGTGTTTGCGAAGTGTTTCCACCGCATTACGGACTGTTGATTCTTTTTGGCCAATCGCAACATAGATACATACCATATCCTGGTCACGCTGGTTCAAGATTGTATCAATTGCAACTGTCGTTTTACCTGTTTGACGGTCACCAATGATTAATTCACGCTGTCCGCGGCCGATTGGCACGAGGGCGTCAATTGCTTTAATCCCAGTTTGCAACGGCTCATGAACCGATTTACGGGCCATAACGCCTGTTGCCGGGCTTTCGATTGGACGTGTTTTCGTTGTATTGACTGGACCAAGACCATCGACTGGCTGACCAAGTGAGTTTACAACGCGGCCGATTAGCTCTTCGCCAACCGGTACTTCCATGATGCGGCCTGTGCGGCGCACTTCATCGCCTTCTTTGATCCCAGTATAAGGACCAAGAATGATAATACCTACGTTGTTTTCTTCCAGGTTTTGAGCCATCCCCATGATGCCGTTAGAGAATTCAAGAAGCTCTCCCGCCATGACGTTGTCGAGGCCATGAGCACGTGCGATACCGTCCCCAACCTGGATGACAGTACCGACGTCGCTAACTGTAATGTCGGACTGGAAGTTTTCAATTTGCTTTTTTATCAGCGCACTGATTTCTTCAGCTTTGATGCTCATGCATGTCACCCCTCAGTTTCTTCAAGAAGCTTAAATGCTTCTATCTAAATTATAAATTTGTCGTTAATTGTTTTTCAAGACGGTTTAATTTGCCACGCAAAGTGCCGTCAAAAATGCGGTTGCCGATCCGGACTTTTAAGCCGCCCAGAAGATTCGGGTCCACAATGTTTTCAATGTTTAACGTCTGCTTGCCGACTTTACGGGAAAAAGTATGAGATACGCTCACTTTTTCTGCTTCTGTCAGTGGGCGCGTGGAAAAAACAGTGGCATCAGCTATGCCGCGTTCTTCATTAGAAAGCTTAATAAATTCCTCACATACAGCTACGATTTCATTGGCACGCCGGCGCTCAACAAGCAGCTTTAGCGTATTTAAAACGGTTACTGATGCGTGGGCAGCTAGTGTATTAACTAGGGCCTGCTTGTCTGCCACTGATAAGTTCGGCGATTCCAACAGTTTGGAAATTTCGCTATTTTCATCGATGACCTGTTTTATGACGCGCAGTTCCTGGTCATACTTCGCTACTTCGTTTTTTTCTTTTGCCAGTTCGAAAAGCGCGATCGCGTAGCGTTTTGCCGCTCCGGATTTACTCATCGCTCTTCCCCTGCCTCTTTAATGTACTCATTAATTAACTGTTCCTGATCTGCAGCTGAAAGATCTTTTTCAATCACTTTCGAGGCGATCATCACAGATAATGCAGCCACTTGCTCACGCAATGAGTTCATTGCGTTATCACGCTCTTGCGCAATTTCAAGCTTCGCGGATTCTTTCAAGCGTTCTGATTCTGCACGAGCAGCCGCAAGAATTTCTGTTTTTTGCTCTTCGCCGATTTTCTTGGCATTTTCAATTGTATTCTGTGCTTCAAGGCGGGCTGTTTTTACTTCCGCACGTGTTTGTTCTAATAATTGATTCGCTTCGACACGGCTTTTTTCAGCCGCTTCGATTTCCGATGCAATATGCTCTTCACGCTGAGTCATGATGCCCATTAATGGCGCCCAAGCAAACTTTTTCAGCAATGCGAGCAAGATGATAAACATGAGTAATTGGAAGATGATGTCGCCGCCATTAAAGCCGGCGCCCGCTCCAAGTACGTATGCGTTTGTCGTCACGATCATTTCACTCCCTTCAAGAGGTTCGTGTTCTTTCCTATTAAAAGAAAAAACATTCCAATAAACGGTTATTGCGATTTACACATAAAGGAATGGCGAAGGCTCCCATAAGAATGTGATCTTCGCCATAAATTTGTACTATGTCCAGCTATGACGGCCAGACTCTCGGGGTCATAAGTGTCACCGGCCATGTGGCAAAAAGCGCCACACATCCAATGCCCCTTATGCCTGTCGAGTCTGATCAGGCCGTCTCCGCATTTCTTATTGTCCTTGTACCATGAACGCGATTACTACGGCGATGATAGGAATCGCCTCTACTAGTGCTACCCCGATGAACATTGTTGTTTGGAGCATACCACGTGCTTCTGGCTGACGAGCCATACCTTCGACTGTTTTCGATACGATCAGACCGTTACCTACACCGGCACCAACGGCCGCTAAACCAATTGCAATTGCTGCTGCTAAAAGACCCATGTTAATTTTTCCTCCTTATTTTTGAAAACCTGATTTACTAAAATTTGTTTGTCCAATGGCTGAACAGGTAATTATATTAATGGTCATCGCTCACTTTATGTGAGATATAAACCATCGTTAACATAACAAAGATGAATGCCTGAATGGCACCAACGAAAACAGAGAAGCCCATCCATGCAAGTGTCGGAATGACAGCTGCCAGATGTCCGCCAACGCCTGTAGCAAGCGATCCTGCAAGTAGTGTAAGCAGAATCTCACCGGCAAAGATGTTACCATAAAGCCGGAGACCAAGTGTAAGCGTGTTGGCAAATTCCTCGATAATTTTCAGCGGGAACATAAACCACATCGGGCGGAAGAAATCCTTTCCGTATTCGGAAAAACCTTTCATGCGGATCGCATAATAATGAGACAAGCCCACTACCATTACGGCCAGCGTGAGTGTGACAACCGGATCGGCTGTCGGTGATTTCCACCATAAATAATCGTTATAAACAATCGCGAACGGAAGTCCGAGCATATTGGATACGAAAATGTACATAATCAGTGTGATTCCAAGAACATGGAATCGCCCGCCTGTCTTCCAGTCCATATTGCTTTTAACAATCCCTTTGACAAAGTCCATGACCCATTCAAAGAAGTTCTGTATTCCGGTCGGTTTCAATGCCAGCTTTCGTGTAGCGAGCACCGCGATCAGAAATACAATGACACTGGCTACTGTAATCATCAGCATGTTTGCCAGGTTGAACGTCAATGTCACCCCAAATATTTCAGGATGAATTAATGGAGACTTATGATCCAAATTATTTCACCTCTTTCCCGTTCGTGCGTTTTATAATATGTTGGATTCCAAAATCTATCATAATCACTGCATAAGCAGTCATTAATCCAATAACGGTGCTGATCAAATTGAATTGATCCGGGTTTTGGAGAGCGATCATGGCTGCAAGTGCTGCAGATCCCATCCTCAGAATTGTGCCAAGAGATGGAATCTTCCGTCCATCTTCCACTGCTTTGCTGAAGCGTTCAATTCTTCTTGCGATAATCCAGTGGTTGTAAAGACTGAGCGCAGTCCCTAAGATCAGTCCTGCATAAACAGCTTGAGCGGACGTAAATCCCCAGCCGATGACGAAGATGGCAAGCAGATAAAGCAAATATTTTCGCTGTCGTTTAATGGAATGCTGGAGTTCGGGCATTGATTGCTAGTCTCCTGAATTGAAATGTTGAATTGTCCGCAGCATGGCGTAAATTCCTGCCGAGAGGCCTCCCAGCAGTCCGATGATTAAAAAAAGAGGCACTGTATTGAAATGGTTGTCAAGCGCCAGACCTGCAAAAATACCGGCAATCATCGAGCCGGCGAGCTGAGCAAGTACAGCACTATAAAGCGCCATCGCCCTAAAAGGTCGGTTTTTCTGATTCCGGTTCATCACACACCTCAATCGTATGCTTGACGACATAAAAAAAACAGCGGCAAAAAAACGGTTACACTATGTATAAAACCCATTCTCCTTACCCTTTGTTAGCATACAATAGCCCTTTTTCAATGTCAATGTGTTGTGAACGAAAACCTCAGCAGCCAACACGGATATTTCACAAAATGCTCATACTTTTTCCATTTTTTCCGAACGTTCATTTCAAAATAGAAGAAGGTCGTCCGCAATTTTAGACGACCTTCTTCTATTTTTATTTCACTTCAAATCGCTCCGGCTTGTTCTTTGCCGCTTTAAAGTAATAGCGAATCGCGTCACAAATGCGGCGTGACGCTTCCCCATCACCATATGGATTCGATGCTTTCGACATTTTTTCGTAAGCAGTCTTATCTGTCAGAAGCTCGGAAGCAAGTGAATAAATCGTTTCTTCATCAGTACCGGCAAGTTTCAATGTTCCGGCGTCAATCCCCTCAGGACGTTCTGTAGTATCGCGCAAAACGAGAACCGGTACACCAAGTGACGGTGCTTCTTCCTGCACGCCCCCTGAATCCGTCAAGATAATGTGGGCACGCTCTGCAAAGTTATGAAAATCAATAACATCGAGCGGCTCAATTAAATGAATGCGTGGATCGTTGCCCAGAATCGAATCGGCTGTTTCACGAACGACTGGATTTAAATGAACCGGGTAGACAACTTGAATGTCATCATGATCTTCGACAAGACGCTTGATCGCGCGGAACATATTTTTCATCGGCTCGCCGAGATTTTCACGGCGGTGTGCGGTCATTAATACGAGACGGTCGGCGCCGAGCTTTTGCAGCACTTCATGTGTATACTCGTCTTTCACTGTCGTTTTTAATGCGTCAATCGCCGTGTTTCCTGTAACAAAAATCGCTTCCTGATTTTTATTTTCGTTCAACAGGTTTTGCTCAGATTGTGCTGTCGGTGAAAAATGAAGATCTGCCATCACACCTGTCAGCTGGCGGTTCATTTCTTCAGGGAACGGTGAGTATTTATTCCACGTACGAAGACCCGCTTCCACATGGCCAACCGCAATCTGGTTGTAAAATGCAGCAAGACCTGCAACAAATGTCGTTGTTGTGTCACCGTGAACAAGCACTATATCCGGCTTGACGTCTTTCATTATCTGGTCGAGCCCTTCAAGTCCACGCGTTGTTACATCGATCAACGTCTGACGGTCTTTCATAATATTCAAATCATAATCCGGTGTAATATTGAAAATATTGAGCACCTGGTCAAGCATTTGGCGGTGCTGTGCTGTTACGGTTACGATGGCTTCAAATTCTTCCGGACGTTTTTTTAATTCTAAAACGAGCGGTGCCATTTTAATCGCTTCCGGCCGCGTGCCGAAAATCGTCATTACTTTAATCGGGCGATCCATTCTCTCCACCTGCTTTTCTTTATTTGGTTCCGAATAACCGGTCGCCGGCATCACCAAGACCCGGAACGATGTAGCCTTTTTCGTTTAGCTTTTCATCCAGTGAAGCAATATAAATGTCCACATCCGGATGTGCTTCTTTTAATAAATCCACGCCTTCAGGAGCTGCAATCAGACACATAAATTTAATATTTTTCGCGCCGCGTTTTTTCAGGGAATTAATCGCTTCAATCGCAGAACCGCCTGTTGCAAGCATTGGATCGACAACGATGAAATCACGATCTTCCACATCCGTAGGAAGCTTCACATAGTATTCAACCGGCTGAAGCGTTTCCGGATCACGGTATAACCCGACATGACCCACTTTTGCAGCAGGAATGAGTTTAAGCACTCCGTCCACCATACCAATACCCGCGCGCAAAATTGGCACAATTCCTAACTTTTTGCCGGCCAGCACTTTTGCTTTTGCATCACAAACCGGTGTTTGAACCGTTACTTCTTCAAGCGGCAAATCGCGTGTAATTTCAAACGCCATTAATGTGGCTACTTCGTCTGTCAGATCACGGAAATCTTTTGTGCCAGTGTTTTTATCACGGATCATCGTCAATTTGTGCTGAATTAACGGATGATCAAATACATAAACTTTTCCCATCATTTTCACTCCTCATTTATACGCTCATGCAAAGCCAATCCTATTTTACTTGAAAAGCACAAGGCGGGCAACCGAATGAGAATTGGAATATTCTGCAGCATCGTGAAAAAAACTGCCGGCGCACGGCCGGCAGTTTTTTTTATGCTTCCTGGTAAAGTGCATAATTTGATGTTAAAGAAGCCACACGTTCAGCCGCTTCTTTCAACACCGCTTCATCTTCATGGTTTTTCAATGTTTTCGCAATGATTGATGCTACTTCATCCATTGCCGCAAGATCGAATCCACGTGATGTAACCGCTGCTGTACCGATACGGACACCACTTGTTACAAATGGGCTTTCCGGATCATATGGAATCGTATTTTTGTTTACAGTGATGCCGACTTCGTCCAATACGGCTTCCGCCACTTTACCTGTCAGGCCAAGTGAACGAAGGTCGATCAATAGAAGGTGATTGTCTGTTCCGCCTGACACGATGTCGATGCCTTCGTTTTTCAAGCCTTCAGCCAAACGGCTTGCATTATCGATCACGTTTTGCGCGTATACTTTAAAATCATCCTGAAGCGCTTCGCCAAATGCAATCGCTTTTGCAGCAATAACATGCATAAGCGGACCGCCCTGAATACCAGGGAAAATGGATTTATCGAATTTTTTGCCAAACTCTTCAGTTGACAAAATCATTCCGCCGCGTGGACCGCGAAGCGTTTTGTGTGTTGTTGTTGTCACAAAGTGCGCGTATGGAATTGGGCTTTGGTGAAGACCTGCAGCAACTAAACCAGCAATATGCGCCATGTCCACCATCAAGTAAGCGCCGACTTCATCCGCAATTTCACGGAACTTTGCGAAGTCGATTGCACGCGGGTATGCACTAGCACCTGCAACGATTAATTTCGGCTTGTGCTCAAGCGCTTTTTGACGAACATCTTCATAATCGATTAATTGCTCGTCTTTTGTGACACCATATTCAACAAAATTATATTGAACACCGCTGAAGTTAACGGGGCTTCCGTGTGTTAAGTGGCCGCCGTGAGATAAATTCATGCCAAGAACCGTGTCGCCTGTTTCTAAAACAGCAAAGTAAACACCCATGTTTGCCTGTGCACCTGAATGCGGCTGAACGTTTACATATTCTGCACCGAAAAGTTCTTTTGCACGATCGCGCGCCAAATCTTCCACAACGTCAACGTGCTCGCAGCCGCCGTAGTAGCGTTTGCCTGGATAGCCTTCTGCATATTTATTCGTTAAAACCGAACCTTGTGCTTCCATTACCGCTTCCGATACGAAGTTTTCTGACGCAATCAGCTCAATTTTCGTTTGCTGGCGCTTTAGTTCATCTTCAATTGCTGCAAATACAGCCGGGTCTTGCGCTTGAATTTTACTCATCGTTGTTCCCCTTCCCGATCTATAAAATAATGTATACGAATAGTTGTTAAAAAATCCTCTTTCATAATAACATGTTTTCCGAATCTTTCAACTGCATTTTATGCTTTTTTACGTCTTTTCCGTAAAAAAAGGGCTGTCTCCCACAAAAAAGACAGCAATTTCTTAACATTCAGGCCCATTCAAATCGCTTACATTCGTTTTTTCGTAAACAGCACGCGGACCGCCGATTAATTTCGGACGCGTTCTCGCCATTGTTACATGTGCTGCACCCACCGAGTTACCGGACGTACGAACCGGCACTGCCACGTGTTTTAAATGCATGCCAATAAACGTATCGCCAATGTCAATCCCGCCGTCTGCTTTGACAAATTCAACGAGCACGCAATCTTTTTGCCCGAATGCATATGCTGCCATGGCACCGCCAGCTGTCCGAACAGGTACAGCGGCCACTTCATCATAGCCGAATTTCTCAGCAGTTTGGCGCTCAAGCACAACCGCCCGGTTTAAATGCTCACAGCATTGAAAAGCCAGATGAACACCTGTTTTCTTTGCAAATGAATCGAGTACTTCATAAAGAGCAGCAGCTGTTTCATCCGTGCCGGCTGTACCGATCCGGCCTCCGGCGACTTCAGAAGTAGAACAGCCAACGATAAATAACTGTCCTTTCTTAAACTGCGCTTGCTCCTGCAGCTCCAAAAGAATTGTCTCTAACGCTTGCTGGAACGCAGTGGGCGCGTCCATCACAGCTCACTCTTTTCTTCATATTCCGCAATTTTTCCAATCCGTGTGGCATGGCGGCCTGCTTCAAAGTTCGTTGTCAGCCATGTTTGGGCAATTTCCCGTGCAAGCCCGGCTCCGATAACCCGCTCGCCCATCGCAATGATGTTTGTATCGTTATGCTGGCGGGTCAGTTTGGCGCTGTACACATCGTGAACAAGTGCGCAGCGAATGCCTTTCACTTTGTTTGCCGTAATCGACATGCCAATGCCTGTCCCACAAATTAAAATTCCCCGGTCAAATTCGCCTGCCGCTACTTTTTCTGCTACTGGGATGGCATAATCCGGATAATCAACAGATGTGGCACATTCACAGCCGAAATCTTCATATTCAATACCGAGTTCTTGCATTAATGTTTTAATCTCTTCGCGAATGTTCATGCCGCCGTGATCTGATGCAATTGCCACCTTCATGTTAAAACGCTCCTTTCAAGCTTTTCTGTTTTTATTTTCTCATATTTTACGCGAAAACTACAATTTGAAACGGGTAATAACTGACTTTAACGCGGCCGCATGCTCCTGCAATTTTTGGCTGATTCCGCCGATTTCGTGAATAACATCCGATTGTGTATGAGCGGCATGTGTGACTTCATTTGCACCGGCGGAGGCTTCTTCTGCGATCGCCGCCACTTCTTGAGATTGGCGTGTTGTTTGTTCGATTTTGCCCATCTGCTTGTCAACAAGACGCGAAATTTCTTCGACTTCTGCTGCCATACTGTTAATTTTTCCGCTAATGTGGCCAACCGCTTCTTGGGCGGATGCTCCTTTTTTAACGCCTTCTCCAGCCGCTTTCGCCTGATCGGTAATTTTACGGACGACATGATCAACTTCAAGCTGAATTTGCTTAACGAGAGCGGAAATGCTTTTTACCGCCGTGGCACTTTCATCTGCCAGCTTCCTTACTTCCTCTGCCACAACTGCAAATCCTTTTCCATGCTCTCCAGCACGCGCTGCTTCAATTGAGGCATTAAGCGCCAGTAAATTTGTCTGCGCGGCAATGTCGCCGACAAGGCTGATGACATTGCCCACCTTGCGCGCATTTTCTTCAAGTGCCCTTACCGCTTCGAGTGATTCTATATTGTCCGCAGCAAGTGTATCCATGCCGGAAATAAGGGATTGAAATGCTTGCCTGCTTATGTCCAATTCCTGTACCATACTGCCTGCTTTGTGAGCGGATTCCTTTGCTTTTTTCTGTACTGATCCTGCAATGTCCGCTACTTCCTCCATTGCTTCGGCTGTCGCCTGGACAGCGTGCGCCGAACTTTCCGCACCTCCAGCGATCTCCTCAGCCGTTTGCGCCATGCCGAGCGCCTGCTGTGCCGCCTGACTGCTAATCTCTGCGATATGCCCGACACTTTCATTTGTGACAGAAAAATTGCTTTCAATGCTTTGCACCATCGTCCGCAAATTGGTCAGCATATCATTAAATGCGACGCCGAGCGCCCTGATTTCATCGTCACTTTTCGGAAGTTCCACTTCATGTTCAATCCGCCCTGAAGCCGCCGCGTGAGCCGCTGATTCGAGCCGGACGATTGGGTTTACAAAATAGGAAGCAGCAAAATAAGCCAAAATCGCTGACCAAAGAATGCCAAGTGCCAGCGTCCCAATGGTAAAAACCATTTCGTTTATATGTGAAAAATAAGCCGGATATACGTAATACATAAATAATGCACTAAACGTATACGTTATGAGTGCAAGCAATGTAACGAGCACGACGAGTTTTTTTCGAATGCCAAATGAATATGATTTTTTCTCTCTCATTTCCGTGCCTTCTTTTCAAGCCATCTGCTTATGTAGTGGTCTAATTCTTCAAATGTCTTTCTGTATGCGGAATCCGGACCACCAAATGGGTCTGCCACGTCACCGTCTATTTCTTTTAGCAACGTTACTTTATCCCGAAAATGGGGAAAGTGAATGTCAATCAATTGTTTATGTGACGATGTCATCGTCAAAACCGAATCTGCCCAGTCAAGTAATTCTTCCGTTACTTGAGAAGAAGTATGATGATGCGGAATGCCTTTTTCGGCTAACACTGTGGTGGTTCCTTTCGAAGCCGGCTCACCTGGATGTGCATATAAACCTGCCGATTTTACTTGCCACTCCGGTTTCTTTTGACGCAAAATCGCTTCCGCCATCGGACTTCGGCATGTATTGCCTGTACACACAAACAAAATATTCATAAAAACCACCTTTGCATCCGTTTTCTTTCATTATAAAGGAACGGTTTACAGGAAAATAGTCCTTTTCGTGAAGAAAAGGACTTCCGCTAAACAAATATCCATTTTAAACCAATTAACAACAGAAGCACTCCCCCTGCCGCTTCACCCGCTTTCCCTGCGGCTGTACTGATCCGGCTGCTGAACATAAGACCGGCCATTGTCATACAAGAGGCACATACACCAAAGCTTATGACCGCTATCGACTTGTCCATCCCAAGCACACCGAGTGACAGCCCGGTTGAAAAGCTGTCCATGCTTACCCCAAACGCAAAAAGCACCATCCCAAGTCCTGCCGGCTTTTTTCGTTCCTCTTTTTTGAAAAAAGACAATACCATTTGCAGCCCGGTAAGCGCGAGCACTATACCGCCCGCCGAATAGAGGATATCACCAAATAGTCCGTGCAATTCACTGCCTGCTGTCATGCTGATCAATGGCAGTAAAATATGCATAATGCCGACCGCTGCACTTAACATCAGCTTGTCCAAAAGCCCCATGCGCCTCATTCCAACAGCCAGTGCTGCACCAAATGCATCTGCCGACAGCGCCAATGATAAAATAAAAATATCCATGCTTATTTATATGCTTTTTGATTTTTTCTATACACGTAATGGGGAGGAACAATGAATATGAGTGATGTTTTCGGCTTTCGCTTTTCAGATAAGAAAAAAATAAAGCAGGCTGCTCATGCAGCCTGCTTACTTCGTTTTAATCCATTTATCCCCTGCCGCTTTTTCCAATCTGTTCATAATGGCAGCTCCGACTCCTTCTGTCGGAAAAGCTTCCGCAACAATAACATCAACCGGCTGTTCATTAAACGACCGGAGCGCTCCATATAATTCTTTTGCGACAGAAGCTAAATCGCTTCGGCAACCGCATGTTATAACTGCTTCGGCTTTGTACATTGCAGCGCTTTCTGCTGCCGCAAGCACACCGACTTTTTTTCCTTCCGCACGCCACTCATCGACTTTTTCCTGAATCACGGCGGGCAGTCCTTCCATTATGTAAAGAGGCGCTTCAGGCGCATAATGCGCATATTTCATGCCTGGTGCTTTCGGAGTCTCTTCTTTTTGTTTTAGTGTCGTATCTGTATCTGTTTTTCCGGCTATCGCTTCAATATCGGCCTGCGTAATACCGCCCGGGCGCAGAACAACAGGATAGTCTCCTGTGCAATCGACAACGGTGGACTCAAGTCCGACTCCTGTTTCCCCGGCATCCAATACACCGGCGATACGCCCGTTTAAATCATCCAGCACGTGCTTTGCAGCTGTTGGGCTTGGCTTGCCGGAGCGGTTCGCGCTTGGCGCCGCGACCGGAACGCCCGATTCTTTAATAAGTGCCAGCGCCGCAGGATGATCCGGCATGCGAATCGCGACTGTATGGAGACCAGCCGTTACACGCTCGGACAAGACTCCTTCTTTTTTCGGCACAACGACAGTCAGTGGTCCCGGCCAAAACGCATTCATCAACAGATATGCGTATGTCGGAATCGAATGTGCCAATTTGTCCACGTCCGCCTGTTCCGCAATGTGGACAATTAGCGGATTATCGGATGGACGGCCTTTCGCTTGAAAAATTTTTTCCACAGCATTGTCTAATTTCGCTTGTCCACCCAGTCCATAAACCGTTTCTGTCGGAAAAGCAACCACGTCACCATTTCGAATAAGGTCGGCTGCTTCTTTTATATGTGGATAATGTTGATGAGTTATAACCGACTTATCCACAACCCAGTGTTTCGTCTCCATATTCGTCACCTTTACTTTTTTATTCACAAAATCTAATATAATCCTATTATTTTATATATAAATCCACTTTCTACTTCATTTGCAAACAAAGTTATTCACAATATGTGTATAACTCATCCGCTTCTGTGTATAACTGTGTGGATGATTGTGGATTTTTTGCAATTGTTGTACAAAGTGACTTGATATCATTTTTTGTGACAATGGCTTTATCATTCACCTTTATAGGATCTTCACTCTGCAGCTCTTCCCATAATTCGATGACCGCCCACTTGTATTCCGGTTTTTCCTCTTCTTCTTCTGGAAAACAAAACGATGGATACAGCAGGCACCACCAGTTATCTCCCTGTCCATCCCCAATGGTGATAACAAGTGATTCGTATTCACCTGGCGGATACACATAGCGGCCATACTGCTTAGCAGGAAATGCTTCTGTACCGAAAGAAACTTGTACGTTTTCGCCGGCCGCTTTTGACGCATTGCTTGTCACATCTTGTACATTTTCTGCGATCAGTACTCGTGCTTCTTCGCGTGACTGCGCTTTAGCAGCCCACTCTCCGATTTGAGCCGCCACCGCTAAATGAACGCGCTCTTTTCTTTCTTGCTCTGCTTTGCTATTATCATGCGCTACTACCCTTATACGGATCGCCTCATCCGGAATACCGCCTGCTGCCGGATCCGCCGGGGCAAAGTACATCATAAAGCAGGCAGCTGCTGCAAGTCCATATACATATAAAATAAGAATTTTTGTTTTCATTTTGTCATCCCTCCCGGCAATCAGTATCACCGGAACAGAACAATCTTAAACGTACAAAAATACCATTCTATCTTTTCCGTTAATATCATACACAATCTCTGTTTCCCTGTCTGGAAAAGACGCTTGAAATATCGCGGCCACGTCTTTTGTTTGGCCGGCGCCTGTCTCTACGCCCACCAGCCCGCCTTTTTTCACTACAAGTGGCAGCTGTTTTGCTAATTTTCGATATAAATCAAGACCGTCTTTTCCGCCAAATAAGGCCATATGCGGCTCGTAATCCACAACCACTGTGGACAATGTTTCTCGTTCATTCACAGGAATATATGGCGGATTGGATAGCAAAACATCTACAAACAATTCCCGCTCTATTAATGGCGCCGCCAAGTCGCCATGTAAAAAAATGATCTCCGCTCCAAGCACTGCGGCATTTTGAGCGGCTGTTTTGATTGCTTCCGCTGATAAATCAACTGCGTAGACATCTGCATCCGGTCTTTCCGCCTTCATCGTGACCGCAATGGCCCCGCTGCCGGTACCAATGTCAGCAATAACAGGATTTATCCTCGTTTTTATTTTTTGGAGTGCTTGATAGACGAGTTCTTCCGTTTCCGGGCGCGGAATGAGTACATCGCCGTTGACGATAAACGACCGCCCGTAAAAGTCTTCTGTGCCGATCAAATGCTGCACCGGCACTCCTTTTGCATGGTCTGTAACCATTTGTTGAAATTCAGCCGACTGCTCATCTGTCAACCGGTCATGCAGACGTGCCAGGAGATCAGAACGGCTCGTCTTTAACACATGCTTCATGACAAGTTCGCCTGCATTCGCGTCGCGGCCACGCTCCATTAAATAAGAAGAAGCCCACTTTAGGGCTTCGTATACTTTTTGTTCCATAGGTTAATCCTCCAGGTTTTCAAGACGGCTTGATTGATCTTCCACAATAAGCGCGTCGATCACTTCACCGACTTTTCCCTCGAGAATTTGATCCAGTTTTTGGATTGTTAACCCAATCCGGTGATCTGTGACACGGTTTTGCGGAAAATTATAGGTGCGAATCCGCTCAGAACGATCACCCGTCCCTACCGCTGATTTACGCACTGCATCGTATTCAGCCTGCGCTTCTTTTTGAAATTTGTCATAAATGCGCGCACGCAATACTTTCATCGCTTTTTCTTTATTTTTAATTTGCGATTTTTCATCTTGGCACGATACAACAATTCCTGTAGGCATATGAGTCAGGCGGACGGCAGACATCGTCGTATTAACCGATTGGCCGCCTGGGCCGCTTGACGTGAACGTATCAACCCGGATATCTTTGTCGTGAATGTCAATTTCAACTTCTTCTGTTTCAGGCAAAACAGCGACCGTCGCGGTTGATGTGTGAATCCGGCCGCCTGACTCCGTTTCCGGCACGCGCTGCACACGATGTGCCCCGTTTTCATATTTCAGCTTGGAATACGCACCGCGGCCGTTGATCATAAAAATGATTTCTTTATAGCCGCCGACACCCGTTGTACTCGCTTCAATGACATCGATTTTCCAGTTATTCGCTTCTGCATAGCGCGAATACATCCGGTACAAGTCACTGGCAAAAAGGGCGGCTTCATCGCCTCCGGCTGCGCCACGAATTTCCATAATGACATTTTTGTCGTCATTTGGATCTTTCGGGATCAACAAAATTTTCATCCGCGCTTCCAGATCAGCAAGTGTTTCTTCGAGCTCACTCATTTCTTCTTTCACCATTTCACGCATTTCTGCATCCAGCTTTTCTTCCAGCATTGCTTTCGCATCCGCATATTGTTCTTTTGCGTCTTTGTATTCGCGGTAAGCTTCAACCGTCCCTTGAATATCGGACTGTTCTTTTGAGTAATCACGCAGCCGCTTCGGATCGTTTACAATGTCCGGATCACTTAATAGTTCATTTAATTTATCATAACGGTCTTCCACCGCCTGCAGTCGGTCAAACATGCCGGTCACCTCTATCTTTTCCCCATAATGTTTTCATTATAGTATAGAGGTATTCACTTCGACAATCCCACTATCCTGTTTAAGTGAGCTCCATAAATAGTTTGATCGGATTTTCAAGCGTTTCTTTCAGGTCATTTAATGCATTTTGCGCTGCTGCACCGTCAATTAATCGGTGATCGTAGCTTAATGATAACGGCATAACCTGCCCAATGACAATTTCATTTCCCTTGATAACCGGCTGTTTCTCAATCATGCCAACACCTAAAATAGCAGTTTCTGGATGATGAATGACCGGTGTAAACCAACTGCCTTTTGCAGAGCCAATGTTGGAAATGGTACATGTTCCATCTTGCATATCTGCAGCCGTTAATTTACCGGTTCGGGCCTTCTCTGTTAACTCACCCAGTTCCTCCGCGATGCCCATAACTGATTTTTGATCACAGTCTTTTATGACAGGCACAAGAAGACCATCTTCTGTTTGAACGGCAATGCCAATATGATAAAAATATTTATACACTACTTCATCTGTTTCTTCACGAATCGATGCATTTAATATCCGATATTTTTTCAACATTTGCACAAATGCTTTTATAATAAACGGCAAATACGTGATTTTTTCAACGGCATTTTCATTCCATGAATGACGGACACGGACAAGTTCTGACACTTCTGCCTGACTAAAATGTGTTACGTGCGGAACGGTTTGCTTTGAATGTATCATGGCATTGGAAATCGCTTTTCGGGTAACAGACATTTTCTCCACTTCTATTCGACTATCTTGTGAAATAGGGAGTATGTGTGCCTCAGGTTTGTTTAAAATAGGGACAGATTGCTTTATGTGATTGTCAATATCGTCTGCCGTTATACGTCCATTGCCGCCCTGGCCCTGCACCTCATCAATCGTAACGCCTTTTGAGCGGGCGTATTTCCGAACAGAAGGTGTGGCAATGACACGGTGTTTTTGTTGTGATGTTTCTGCCTTTGTTTCGGCTGCCCGCTCTGCAAATCGCCGGACATCTGCTTCTGTCGGCCGTCCATTCGGTCCAGTCGGTGAAACGTCAGCTAAATTTACCCCGAGCTCCTTTGCGATTTTTCTTATACGCGGAGAGGCTTCAACAAAACTCTCATTCATTTTCTTTTTTGCTTCATCAATAGTTACAGGCTTTACCACCTCGATGTCAGCCAGCACATTCCCAACAGACGCTACCTCCCCCCTTGCGATACGGATGGCTGTTAAGAAGCCGTCTGCAGGTGCTTCAATTTCATTGACGGCTTTTGCGGTCTGTACTTCTACAAGCACATCTCCTTGCTTCACTTCATCCCCCACTGATTTATGCCAGAAAACAATGACACTTTCGTCATCTCTGTCTGATAATCGCGGGAGCTTTACAGGTGTTAAAGCAGCATTTGTCATAGCGCATCTCCCTCACTCATTCATTAACCGAATGACTTCATCATAAATACGTTCTGCACCCGGGAGTACAAACCGCTCTAAGTTTTTGTTGTATGGAATCGGTACATCAGGAATCGCAATACGGCGAATCGGCGCTTCAAGGTCATAGAGCGCACTTTCCGCTACACTCGCAGATACTTCAGCTGTCATTCCGTATGATAAATAATCTTCATCTACTACGACGAGTCGATGTGTTTTTTTCACGGATTCAATAATCGTATCCCGATCAAGCGGTGCAAGCGAGCGCAAATCAATGACTTCTGCATCAATTCCTTCTTCTTTCAGTTTTGCAGCTGCTTCAAGCGCATAGTGCATCGTCATTTGTAACCCGACGATGGTGACATCTTTTCCTTCCCGCACAACTTTTGCTTTTCCGAGCGGCACGATGTATTCTCCTTCCGGCACTTCGCCAACTGCCGCATCAAGCTGGTCCATCCATCCGAGCCCTTGAAGCGATTTGTGAAACATAAAGACAACCGGGTTGTCATCTCGTATTGCAGACGCCATCATTCCCTTTAAATCGTACGGTGTTGAGGGCGCGACGACTTTCATGCCCGGCAAGTGGGCAAATGTGGCATATAATGTCTGTGAGTGCTGTGCCGCATCGGAATAACCACCGCCTACTGCCGTCATCAATACCATCGGCAGCTTGACATTTCCGCCCGACATATAGGGGATTTTTGCCATGTGGTTGTAAATTTGGTCCATGCAAACACCGAAAAAGTCAACAAACATTAACTCAACAATCGGGCGCATCCCTTCTGCGGCCGCCCCGATGGCGGCTCCAATAAAAGCTGTTTCGGAGATAGGTGTATCGATGACGCGCTGTTCACCAAACTGGTCAATGAGCCCTTGTGTCGAACCGAAAATACCGCCGTATTTTCCGACATCTTCCCCAAGCACAAACACGTCCGCATTACGCTTCATTTCAATCGCAATTGCTTCCGCCATTGCCTTGTTTCCTGTCAGCATCCGCTGTTTTACTGTTGTCATCGCTCATCATTTCCTTTCGTCTAAATATGATTAAATAAAGACATCTTCAAGCGCTGATTCAATGGACGGCTCTTCACTTTCGCGCGCAAATCGATATGCATTTTCAACGTCTTGCTTTGCCCGCTTTTCCATTTCTTCAATCTCCTGTTCAGAAACAGAAAATTCATTCTGTAATATGGTTTTCCATTTAACAATTGGATCTTTCTCCCTCAATACCGGTACTTCATTTTTTTCACGATACATTTCCGGATCGCCTTGAAAGTGTCCGAGATAGCGATATGTTTCTATTTCAATGATTGTCGGCCCTTCTCCATTGCGTGCGCGTTTCACCGCTTCTTCAGAAACACGGTACATCTCCGCAGGATCATTATTTTTCACGTAAGCACCGGCGACATTTGAATAAGCGGCCGCCCGTTTATCATTTGATTCAATCGCAGTGGAAGCGTGCTTTGGAACAGAAATTCCATAATCATTATTTTCAACGACAATAATTAACGGAAGTTTCCAAAGACCCGCCATATTCAATGACTCATGAAACGCTCCCTGATTCGCAGCCCCTTCACCAATAAAGGAAACAGCCACCCAGTTTTTTTTCTTCATTTTTGCAGCTAGTGCGGCACCAACAGCGTGAGGAATGCCGGCACCGACAATACCACCGCATGAAAATTTCACAGATGGATCGAATAAATGCATATGACCGCCTTTTCCTTTTCCAAGACCCGTCACTTTTCCAAACATTTCCGCCGCCATTTTATCGAGGTTTACATTTTTAGCAATCGCATGATGATGCGGCCGATGCGGTGAGGTCACCGTGTCATCCGCCGTTAAATGAGCACAAATCCCAACAGCCGCTGGTTCCTGTCCTGTTGCTAAATGCATTTCACCTGGGACCGGTCCTGAGCCTATGTTAAATACCGGGCTTTTCCCTTCCCCATATGCCTGCTCCATTTCATCTTCAAAATGCCGGATTTTCACCATCGTTTCATACATCCATTTCGCTTGTTCAACAGGAATTGTCATAATAGAGCCCCCTTTTAACTATAATTGGATTCACCCTCTTATCTGCAAATAGCGTGCCAATATGAAAGGATCAGATAAATGGCTGTCTTTTTTGTATGCGCTAACAAAAATGTTTTATGCCATACAAAAACTGTCCCGTTTTAAAACAAAAGTTGTTTCAAAACGGGACAGTTGTACAATAAAGGGACACTTATTTTAAATGAAACTGCTCCATTTGCCGATAAAGTGTGCTTCTGGATATACCAAGGCTTTTGGCAGCACGGCTGCAGTTATTTTCATGAAGCGAGAGAGCCTGCAGTAACGCTTGTTTTTTCCATTCTTCTTTTTTCATTACCGGCTTTGAAGAATTTGATTGTTCCATCGTATGCCGGCGAAAAACTTCGGCTGGCAGTGTATTCACTTGGAGCATCGTTCCGGTTGTTTTATGAATTGAGCGCTCTAAAATGTTTTGCAGTTCACGTACATTACCCGGCCATTCATACTCACACAGTGCTTCATTGACAGCGGGTGAAATCCTGTCAATTTTCTTTCCCATCCGCCGGCTGCATTCACCGGCAAAGTAGTTGGCAAGCAGGGGAATATCTTCTTTTCGTTCGCGGAGCGGCAAAATCCGGATCGGTATGACATTTAACCGGTAAAATAAATCTTCACGAAACGTTTCATTCCGTACTTCCTCTTCCAGCTTCTTATTCGTCGCTGCAATAATCCGGACGTTAACCGGCAGAACGCGGTGTCCGCCGATTCGAATGACTTCTTTCGTTTGAAGAACGCGCAGTAACACGACCTGCATTTCAAGTGACATTTCCCCGATTTCATCAAGAAAAATCGTGCCGCCATCTGCCAATTCAAACTTCCCCGGGCTGCCGCCTTTTCTTGCACCTGTAAATGCACCTTCTTCATAACCAAATAATTCACTGCCGAGCAAATCCCTTGGAATAGCCCCGCAATTAATTGCGATAAATGGTTTGTGCCTGCGATTTCCCGCATTATGAATGGCCTGGGCAAACACATCTTTTCCTGTTCCACTCTCTCCAAGAAGAAGCACATTTGCATCCGTCATCGCAGCTTGTTTTGCTTCTTGAATTTGTGTCACAAAAGCGGGAGAGCGGCCGATAATTTCCTGAAAGGTTATTTTTGCCTGGCTGCCCGTCATCGCATTGACAAACTGCCGTACCTGTTGAATTTCTTTGAATTGGATGAGCCATCCAATATTCCCCGCAATAGGATGCATACCAAGAAGAACATGCTTCCTCTCTTCCTTTCCGTTTATGCGCAGGCGAATTTCTTTATCCCCCGCCCATGCACGTCCTTCGAGCACGTCGTCAAAGATACGGTTTTTGAAGATAGAGACAACCGTTTTACCCGTCATCTCTTCTTCAACCATATCCGTAATTTGCTGAAGAGCCCCATTTGTTTTTACAATTCGACCGTTTTTGTCCATGATCAGCAGTCCATCTTTTAGCGTGTTGGTTGTCGCCTCTAAATATCGTTTCATCATTTCATTTTTTTCAGATTTTTCAAGTAACTGAAGGTGTGTTTCAATTGCCTTTACGGCTGATACAACCATCCCAAGTGTATGTGGATTCACTTTATCAAATGGTCCGGACATATTTAGAACGCCAATAATATCACCATTTTTCCCTCTAATAGGGGATGCCGAACATGTCCACGCATGACAGGCGGCACAGTAATGCTCATGTGCATAAACCTGAAGCGGCTGACCTTCAAAAATGGCTGTTCCAATTGCATTTGTTCCAAGTTCATGCTCATTCCAGCTTGCTCCCTCTACAAATGACATTTTTTCCGCTTCCCGAATCGTTTCTTCATCCCCAATTACCTTTAACAACATGCCTGTTTCATCACATAAAATGACAACAAATCCAGAACCTTCCACAATTGCAAAAAGACTTTCCATAAGCGGCAGCGAAACCTCAATCAGCAGCGATTTTTCCTTTAAGGCTTTTTTCAATTGCTTTTCCGCTACTGATCCGCCACGGCGAAAGGCATTTACACCATTTTTCTTGGAGCGAATCCACGACGTTTGAATAAAAGGGTCAAGATGGCTATCCATTCTACCCTCGTTAATAAAGCGCTTCCATATTTCATGAAGCTGCTGCTTGTCTTTCTGCATTGCTCCAGCTCCTTCCTCATCGCAATCTACTTGATTATTTCGGCAAAATGCAAAAAAAACCTGCCGCTTCTTTAAAGCGGCGGGTTTTGATGACATTTACGGCAAACCGGGTAATAAGAATCGTTGCCGCCAATTTGAATTTGTTCACCTGTATAAACCGGCTTACCCGCCTCATCTACGCGTAAATTCATCGTTGCTTTCCGCTCACAGAACCAGCAGATTGTTTTCATTTCCTCTACTTTATCCGCGTAAATGAGCATATATTGGCTTCCTTCAAATAATTCGTTTTGAAAGTCATTTTTCAAGCCGAATCCCATAACCGGAATGTTTAGTTCATCTACAATTCTCGCCAGTTGCAGCACGTGTTCTTTTGATAGAAACTGGACTTCATCCAGTAAAATACATGATGGATTAGACGGATCGCTTTTCACTTCATCGAATACGTTTGTATCTGCAAATACTGGACGAGCCGGGCGGCGAAGACCAATACGACTGGAAATGTAGCCGACTTCATCCCGCGTGTCGAGTCCGGATGTAAACAAAAGCACACATTTATTTTGTTCTTCATAGTTATTCGCAACTTTTAAAATTTCAATCGACTTGCCGCTGTTCATTGCGCCATATTTGAAAAAAAGCTGGGCCATGCTGGTAGTCCCTCCGTTTTTACATACAAAAAAACAGGCAAGCAGTTTTCACTCCTTGCCTGTCCCTTTTTATCATTATCTTGCTTGATCTTTAATACCGTATTTTTTGTTGAAGCGATCCACACGTCCGCCTGCGTCAGCAAATTTCTGACGACCAGTGTAAAATGGATGGCATTCAGAGCAAACCTCTACGCGAATTTCTTCTTTTACGGAACCAGTGTTAAACTCATTTCCGCATGCACATTTAACAAGTGCTGTTTTGTAGTTAGGATGAAGTCCTGCTTGCATGTCTTTTCTCTCCTTCCGCCCTGAGTCATTCCGAAACAGAGTTAAATATAACCAGGCGCTAGTC
The DNA here is from genome assembly GCF_024213455.1 of Domibacillus sp. A3M-37. NCBI lineage: Bacteria > Bacillati > Bacillota > Bacilli > Caryophanales > Bacillaceae > Domibacillus > Domibacillus sp. A3M-37. Next base: position 758,566 of record NZ_JANAVL010000001.1, read on the forward strand.
CTAATTATTTATTTCATTCATACAAATTCTATTATAGCAGGCACTATTAAAAATTGCAAATGTGTTACAGCATTTTTTTCGATGCACCGTTTTTCTTCGTTTCCGCAAGCAACTGGGCAATAAAGTCTTCATTGTTTTTCGTCTGACGGAGACGACGGAGCACTTTATCGGCCAAGTCTGGCGCATCCGACATCGTTTTCCGAATTGCCCATACCATATCAAGCTGTTCTTTCCCAATCAGGAGCTCTTCTTTTCGTGTGCCTGAGCGGCGAATATCGATTGCCGGGAAAATACGGCGCTCGGCCAGTGAACGGTCGAGATGAAGCTCCATATTACCGGTTCCTTTAAATTCTTCATAAATGACATCATCCATCCGTGACCCTGTATCGACGAGTGCGGTTGCTAAAATCGTCAAGCTGCCACCTTCTTCAATATTACGCGCGGCTCCGAAAAAGCGCTTCGGACGATGAAATGCTGCCGGGTCAATCCCGCCGGAAAGCGTTCGGCCGCTTGGTGGAATGACAAGGTTATATGCACGGGCAAGACGTGTAATCGAATCCATTAAAATAACAACATCGCGCTTATGCTCAACGAGGCGCATTGCACGCTCAAGCACAAGTTCCGCCACTTTAATATGATTTTCCGGCACTTCATCAAACGTTGAGCTGACGACTTCGGCCTCAACCGATCTTTCAATGTCGGTTACTTCTTCTGGACGTTCATCTATCAGCAGAACGATCAGCTCCGCTTCCGGATGATTCGCCGAGATCGAGTTGGCAATTTCTTTTAACAGCATCGTTTTACCTGCTTTTGGCGGCGCTACGATCAATCCGCGCTGGCCAAAACCGACCGGGGACACAAGATCCATGATACGGGTTGATAAATGCTTTGATTCGAGCTCAAGCATAATGTGCCGGTCCGGATAAAGCGGCGTAAGAGCCGGAAAGTGAACACGTTCTTTCGCTGTTTCCGGGTCCTCTCCATTAACGGCTTCTACATGCAAAAGGCCGTAATACCGTTCATTTTCTTTTGGAGGACGAACTTTTCCGGATACTTTATCGCCGTTCCGAAGATCAAAGCGGCGGATTTGGGAAGCGGAAATGTAAATATCTTCTGAGCTAGCTGAATAGTTGATCGGACGAAGAAAACCGAAGCCTTCTGATTGAATAATTTCCAATACACCTTCCATGAAAAAGAAGCCTTGCTGTTCAGCACGTGCTTTTAAAATGGCAAAAATAAGTTCTTTTTTGGTGAGCTTGCTATAGTAGGAGATTTTGTACGTTTTGGCAAGTTCATATAGTTCCTTCAGCTTTAAGTTTTCAAGATAATTGATTGTAAGTTCTTCCATTATGGCACCACACTTTATTAAATTGATTTTTAAGAGGGAGGGAGGTCGATAGCCGGCAATCTTGAAGCATTCTAGACGAGTGGACAGATGAAGCAAAACAGCGGAGAACCGGACCGGCTGCACCGCTGTTAGTATGTTTTATGTTTTATGGTTTATGGTTTAATGACAAGGTTAGGTTTTTTATTTAAGCTATGGCGTCCATCGACAAAACGGACCGTCAAGAACAGCCAATGCATTCCAGCCGCCCGCTGCGACAATGTTTGTTCCTTCAAGTGGATCAACCACAACATCAACACGTGGACCGTATCCGTTTTCCAAGCTTTTCACCGATATAAAGCATAGGGGCTTCATCCATTTCCCCTTCGCCGATTACAACCGTGCCTTTCATCGGAATCGTATCAAATACACCACGCATGGCTGATGTTGCTGCACCGTCCGCTTCATCTTTCAGGCCGCCACCCATCCAGCGTGCTGACGCTTGCGCCGCTGCTTCTGTTACACGAACCAGTTCCATCGATAAACTTCTCTCCATTGCTCCCTACCCCCCCATACGACGAACAAACAGCGGCTTTATGCCACATATTCTCTATATATTGTAACACATTTACCATTTGTTCATCATAACCTTATCAACTTTTTATTTCGCTATATTCTTCTGCCGTCATTTCTTCCCGCCAAATATTGGCGCCGAGCGCTGTGAGTTTTTCCGCGAGATTGCTGTAGCCGCGGTCAATGTGCTCAAGTCCGGTTACTTCTGTTACGCCATCTGCCATTAATCCGGCCAGCACAAGCGCTGCACCCGCACGCAAATCACTCGCTTTCACTTTCGCACCCTGTAGCTGAACTGGTCCATTAATGATTGCAGAACGACCTTCTGTTTTCACATTTGCTCCCATACGGCGCAGTTCATCAATATGTTTGAAACGTGCTGGATAGATCGTATCGGTCACAATGGCCGAACCAGACGCTTTCGTTAAAAGCGATGTAAATGGCTGCTGCAAGTCCGTCGCAAATCCTGGATATACAAGCGTTTTAATGTCGACTGTTTTAAGGCTTTCCGCCTTCCCAACAAAAATGCGGTCTTCCCCGAGTTCAATCGGCACGTTCATTTCACGCAGCTTAGCTGTTAATGATTCCATATGAAGCGGAATGACATTATCAATAATAACGCCTTCGCCAGCGGCAGCTGCCATAATCATAAATGTTCCTGCTTCAATACGATCCGGAATAATGGAGTGGCGGCAGCCTTGAAGCCGTTCAACACCGTCGATGCGGATTATATCCGTGCCGGCCCCTTTAATGTTGGCACCCATATTTGATAAAAGTGTTGCAACATCAATGATTTCCGGCTCTTTTGCAGCATTTTCAATAATCGTCTGTCCTTTTGCCTTGACAGCCGCCAGCATAATATTAATTGTGGCCCCGACGCTGACAACATCTAAATAAATTCGCGCACCGCGCAGCTCCTTGGCACGCAAATAAATCGCGCCCTGTTCATTGGTTATTTCTGCACCGAGCGCTTCAAATCCTTTAATATGCTGGTCGATTGGACGAGGACCAAGGTGGCAGCCCCCCGGTAAGCCGATAACCGCTTTGTTGAAACGGCCAAGCATCGCACCCATCAAATAATAAGAAGCGCGCAGCTTTTTGACTTTTCCGTTCGGGAGCGGCATGGCCGTCATGTTCGTCGGATCGATCTTCATCTCACCGTCTTTAAACGTCACGTTTCCACCGATTTCCTCCAAAAGACCTTTCAGCATATGAATATCAGAAATATCCGGCAGTCCTTCTATAGTGATCGGAGATTCCGCCAAAATGGCAGCCGGCACAAGGGCAACGGCGCTATTTTTAGCCCCATCTACCTTGATCGTTCCTTTTAACGGATGACCGCCTTCAACTTTTAACTTTTCCATCATGTTGTACTCCCTTCTTCCTGTGTAAACGGAAAGCGGGAAAGCTTTCTTGGTAGTCGTAGTTTAACCGATAACAATCGTCTCATGTACGATTCTTACTTCGCTTTGCGTTTTTCCCAGTCAGCCAGGAATCCTTCGATGCCTTTATCCGTTAACGGGTGTTTGAATAATTGCTCAAGCACTTTGTAAGGTGTTGTCGCAATGTGTGCGCCTTTTAATGCTGCCGCTGTAATATGCTGCGGATGACGGATAGACGCTGCAATGATTTCTGTTTCAATCCCATGAATCACAAAAATGTCGGCAATTGTTTCGATCACTTCAAGTCCGTCTTGTCCAATATCGTCCAAACGGCCAAGGAATGGCGAGACGTATGAAGCACCTGCACGAGCTGCCATTAATGCTTGGTTCGCACTAAAAATAAGAGTGACATTCGTTTTAATGCCTTCTTTAGCGAATACTGCGACCGCTTTCAAACCTTCCGGCGTCATTGGTACTTTCACCGTAATGTTTGGCGCGATTTTCGCCAGTTCGCGGCCTTCTTCAATCATGCCTTCCGCATCAAGCGCGATGACTTCCGCACTCACTGAATCCGAAACAAGCTCGGTAATTTCACGAAGACGGTCGTGGAATGGGATGGTTTCTTTCGCCACCAATGATGGATTTGTCGTAACACCAGAGAGGATGCCCCAAGAATGTGCTTCGCGGATTTCGTCGATGTTAGCCGTGTCGATAAAGAATTTCATTAAATATTCCCTCTTTTCAGTTCATTTTATTATATAGACAACAACCGCCTATTCGTTAAAAAAGGCGGTTCTTGTTGTGATCTTATCATTAAGTTTCAGTTAACATGGTCAAAAGCTAAGAACGCCGTCTTATGCTTGGCCAGAAGAACCGAATTCACGCATTTTGCCGATTACTGTTGCTTTAATCGCATCACGTGCCGGTCCGAGGTATTTACGTGGATCGTACTCGTTCGGTTTTGCTGCAAGTGTTTCACGCACTGCTTTTGCAGAAGCGATTTGGTTTTCTGTGTTCACGTTAATTTTAGCAGTTCCAAGAGAAACTGATCTCTCAATGTCTTTTGTTGGGATGCCTGTACCACCGTGAAGAACAAGCGGAAGACCAGTTGCTTTTCCGATCTCTTCCATTTCTTTGAAACCTAAGTTAGGCTCACCGCTGTAAGGACCGTGAACAGAACCAAGCGCTGGCGCCAGGCAGTCGATGTTTGTGCGTTTAACAAGCTCTTCGCATTCTTTTGGATCTGCGTAAATAACGCCGTCAGCAATAACGTCGTCTTCTTGCCCGCCTACTGTGCCAAGTTCTGCTTCAACTGAAACGCCTTTTGAATGTGCATATTCCACAACTTGAGAAGTTGTCGCAATGTTTTCTTCAAATGGATGGTGCGATGCGTCAATCATGACAGACGTGAAGCCTGCATCGATCGCTTCTTTACATTTTTCAAAGCTTGAACCGTGGTCAAGGTGAATGGCAACAGGTACAGTTGTACCATAGTCTTCCATCAAACCTTCCACCATTTTTACAACTGTTTTAAAGCCGCCCATGTAACGAGCCGCGCCTTCAGATACACCAAGGATTACTGGTGACTTTTCTTCTTCAGCTGCCTGAAGGATCGCTTGAGTGAACTCAAGGTTGTTTAAGTTGAATTGGCCTACTGCGTATTTTTTCTCTTTCGCAGTGTCTAACATTTCTTTCATTGATACTAATGGCATTTTGGTTCCTCCTCTAAGGGAAATGTTTGCTTCATGAAAAAAACCACATTTGTATCATATCAAATTCATCTTTTTATTACCAACAGAATCTACCCTATTCCATTAATGAGTTAAATGCTCTTTAACGGTTTTGCGAATATCATCAATGTCAAATGGCTTCGGAACGTGCATAATGGCGCCAATGTTTTTGGCTTCTTGAATCATATCCAGCTCCCCATAGGCGGTCATAATAATCGCCCGGATATTCGGGTTTTCCGCTTTCATTCTTTTTAAGATCTCGATCCCATCCATACCCGGAATTTTCATGTCGAGCAAAACAAGATCGGGGTTTTGTTCTTTCGCCAATTGAATCGCTTCCGGGCCGTTCGCCGCCTGCAATGTTTCATATCCTTCTTTTTTCAGCACTTCGTTTAATAAAATCCGGATGCCGTATTGGTCATCCACAATGAGTATCTTTGCCGCCATTCAATATTCCTCCTATGTTTCGCTTGCCGTTTTTGTCTTTTTACTTACATTCGACGAAATCATTCAAATTCCTTTTTTCAATTTACTTAAACAGGATGTTCTGGATTCTCCGTTGCACACAGGACGTGTGCGTTTTTAGGAGAATTTCCTTATAATGAAGAAAAACAGAAAGAGTGATTCGATTTGTCGAAAATGTTTATGACGCAGCTGAGCGGTTTATTAAAAAAGATTAGTGAAAAAGAAGAATTCCCGCTTGAAGATGCGGGACGTTTACTAGCTCAAAGCTTAATGAGCGAAGGGTCTATATATATAAAAGGATTTGATGAAATGGCCGCGATTGAGATCGAAGCGGTTCACGGTGCCGAAGTACTTGACGGTGTAAAGAGCTGGACAACAGATGCCCGGTTGACTGAAGCAGATCGCCTGCTCGTGGCAACGCGCTTTTCAGACGATCCTGATGCATTGCGGCTGGCTGAAAAGCTTCATGAAGACGGCATTCCATTTGTGGCACTGGCATCAAAAAAAGATGAATCCGGTATCGACGAGTTAGCCGATGTGTTTATCGATCTGCATTTGGCAAAAGGACTTTTACCGGATGATGAAGGCGGAAGAACTGGGTTTCCCTCTTCTATTGCAGGGCTGTACGCCTACTTCTTGCTTAAAATGACGATTGAAGAAATTGCAGCTGAATATGGAGAGTGATAACGGTCGAGATAATAAGCTGAACGGTTGGAAAAATTTTCCCTGGCCGTCTTTTCGATTTCTCCCACCTTCCTCTTGTTTATTTCAGCTGTCAGTCAAAAAAATTACCTAAAAAAACGGAACCCGATTGAAATCCGGTTCCGTTTTTTTTAATTATTTTCAATTGATGCTTGAACAAATTCTCTGAATAGGGGCTGTGGACGTGTCGGACGCGATGTGAATTCCGGGTGGAACTGCGCGGCGACAAACCACGGGTGATCCGCAAGCTCAACGATTTCAACGAGACGACCATCCGGACTTGTACCAGAGAAAATAAAGCCATTTTTCTCCATTTGCTCGCGGAATTCGTTATTGAATTCGTACCGGTGGCGATGGCGTTCGTATACAATTTCTTCATTGTAGGCTGCGCGCGCCCGCGTTTCCGGCTTTAATTTACATGCATACAAGCCAAGGCGAAGCGTGCCGCCAAGGTCTTCAATGTCTTTTTGTTCCGGCAGAAGATCGATAATCGGATATGGCGTTTTCGGCATAATTTCTGCAGAATGGGCACCTTCTAAGTTCAGCACGTTGCGTGCGTATTCGATTGATGCGAGCTGCATGCCCAGACAAATACCAAAAAACGGAACATTATTTTCACGCGCATATTGAATCGCAGCCAGTTTTCCGTCAATGCCGCGATCGCCGAATCCGCCCGGCACGAGAATGCCCGCTGCATCCTTTAAGCGTTCTGCCGCATTTTCCTGGGACAATTCCGCTGAGTTAACCCAGTCGATTTCAATATCTGTATCAAACTGATAGCCCGCATGTTTTAATGATTCCGCAACAGAAATGTAGGCATCCTGCAATTCAACGTATTTCCCGACAAGGGCAATGCGTGTTTTATTCGGCAGGTTGCGCACTTTGTCTACGAGCGCGTTCCACTCTGTCATGTCGGCTTCATGGCACTGCATTTTTAGCAAGCGGCAAACAAGTTCGTCCATATTTTGTTTTTGAAGCATAAGCGGAACAGCATACAACGTGTCAGCATCTGTGGCTTCAATAACCGCTTCTTTCGCGATGTCGCAAAAAAGAGCCAGCTTGTCTTTCATGTCCTGTGAAATCGGCATTTCCGTCCGGACAACAATAATGTTTGGCTGAATGCCTAAGCTGCGCAATTCTTTTACGCTATGCTGTGTCGGCTTTGTTTTCATTTCGCCAGCGGCTTTTAAATACGGAATAAGCGTACAGTGAATGTACAAAACGTTATCTTGGCCAACATCACTTTTAATTTGGCGGATCGCTTCTAAAAACGGAAGGGACTCAATGTCACCGACCGTGCCGCCGATTTCTGTAATGACGACGTCTGCACCTGACTCTTTGCCCGCACGGAAGACGCGCTCTTTAATTTCATTTGTAATGTGCGGAATAACCTGCACCGTGCCGCCCAAATATTCACCGCGGCGCTCTTTGCGAAGAACCGTAGAGTATACTTTACCCGTTGTAATATTGCTCAGCTTCGTTAAGTTAATATCAATAAAGCGCTCATAATGACCAAGGTCAAGATCCGTTTCTGCACCGTCATCCGTTACGAATACTTCTCCATGCTGATATGGACTCATCGTTCCCGGATCTACGTTAATGTACGGATCAAATTTTTGAATGAATACCTTTAATCCGCGATTCTTCAGCAAGCGGCCGAGAGATGCAGCAGTGATGCCTTTTCCAAGAGATGAAACAACGCCGCCTGTTACGAAAATATATTTCGTCAAAGTGAAAATCCTCCTTAAATGGTTCTAATTCTCCAAAAAATACAAAAAACGCCCCGCTTACTTCTCAGTAAGAGGAGCGTTATCGACTAAATTCTTCGTCTCATAAAGAGCCCAAATAAAATACTACAATTCACGACTGAAATAGTCAAGGGAAGATTCTTGTTTATTTATCGCCGAGATTGTACTCGTCCTCGGCACCCTCTTCTTTCTCAAAGTCATCATCTTCATCATCTTCATCATCTTCATCAATTTCGACAACATCCAGACCGTCTTCAAGATCTTCATCTAGATCCTCTTCCTCGACGTCAAGATCTTCCTCCACCTCATCGAAATCTTCTTCTTCTTCTTCAAAATCAATGAGGACCTCTTCTTCTTCTAGGACTTCTTCTTCAAAGTCATCCACAACGGCCTTCTTCGCTTTTTTCTTACGTGTTTTCACTGGTGCGTTTGTCGTTTCTTCTTCCAGTTTTTCAACTGGATACCAGGCACGAAGCCCCCAGCGGTTTTCACCAAGCGATAAAAAGCTCCCGTCAATATTTAGATCTGTATAAAACTGGACCATACGGGATTTTACTTCCTGTTCTGAAATCTCCAAATGCTTTTTAATTTCAGCCAGCAGGTCTTTAAACAAAATTGGTTCACGTTTGTCGGCAAGGATCAAATGTGCCAGTTCAAGGAATGACATTTCTTTTAATTCTTCTTTCGAATGTTGCAAGCTCACCATCCGCACTTCCCTTCTCTATTTGCACGCCCAAAAAAAGAGCAAAAACGTTTTTGGCATATTCTCCATTATAAACAAAAAATATGGCTCTACGCCATATTTATGTGATGATTTCTGCTTTTTTTCCTGCGGGAGCACTGGAATGGCTCATTTGCTTCGTTTCTCGGCGTTTTTTTGCCCTTCCTGTTACTTCATCATACGTTTTATAAAAGAAAAAAATCGAAAGAAGCAGGAACGGAACAGCCCCAAATTGTTTCATATAAAGCCAAGAAGATCCAATTGAGACAACTGCAATTGTTAAGTAGGTAAGAAACTGCCTCACGCTTTCACGTCCTTTCTTTCGACATTTTTCACTCAATTTTATATTCACATTCCTAATTATACCTTCTTACTATAATAAGAATATGTATGAAATGTAAATTTAATTATAAGTATTCCCGCTTTTTCAAAAAATAACTCGATTTCACCCGTATTTTAACCAAAAAAGAAACTTTCAATATAGATATGCATCCTTATAACCATTTTCAATCCAATTAGTTTTAGGCTGCGTTAACCGGGTAAATGAAAGAGCAGAAGCACCCACAAATAAAAACCTTTTAGGAGGGTACAAATAACATGGATAACAAAAAATTTATTGGTGTATACCACAATGAAACGGATTTACTGGCGAAAATGGATGAATTAAAAGCAAATGGCTATGCAGAAGAAGATATGTATATTACTGTGAAAGATAAAGAGGCGGTTTCAATGGTTCGCGGCCGGACAAACGCTGAGATTGAAACGGCAGGCGGCTCATGGGGAGACCGTTTTATGTCTTTCTTATCAGGCGTTGATCCGATCCGAGGTGCATTCAGTAATATGGGCGTTTCGGATGAAGAAGCAGATCGTTACTATACAGAAGTTGAAAACGGCGGCATGCTTTTGTATGTAGACCGTGATTATGGCAGCCGCTACGGCAGCGATTATGATCCAAGCAGCACAGTCGGCATCGCTAATGGAAATACAGCGGATTTAGCTGGAGAACGTTTAGAGCCGATTGATTATGACGCTCTTGATAACATGAACCGGAACCAGGAACGTTCTTCGATGGAAACTGGTCTGACAGATACGAATCTAGGCGGCAATATGCATACCGAGCGGGACAGACTGCGGACAGATGACACGTTAAGCGAAGAAGAAACGCTTCGTTTGCATGAAGAACGCTTAAATGTAAATAAAGAACGCGTTCAAACGGGTGAGGTTTATGTTGAAAAAGAAGTCATTGAAGAAGAGCAGGTCATTGACGTGCCGGTTGAGCGCGAAGAAGTATTCGTTGAACGCCGCCCGGTGACAGACGGCGACCTTACAGCAACAGACGATGATTTAACAGCATTTGACGATCGTGATCGTGCATTTAAAGATGATGGAGAAACGATTCGTGTCCCAATTACGGAGGAACGCGTTGAAGTAACGAAAAAACCGGTTGTAACAGAAGAAATTGTCATTGGCAAACGAAAAGTGGAAGAGACAGAAACAGTCCGCGATACAGTTCGTCGTGAGGAAGCACACATTGAAGAAGACGGCAAAATACGCACAGGCCGTGATTTGCTTTAACATTAAGGATCAAAGGCTAACTTCGCCGCGTCCTGCGGCAACGCCTTCGTGACCTGCGTCATGCAGGCCCAAGGATCAAAGGCTAACTTCGCCGCGTCCTGCGGCAACGCCTTCGTAACCTGCATCACGCAGGCCCAAGAAAATCCGCTCTCAGCTGAGGGCGGATTTTTTTTGATATCCTGTGAGACCGTCAAACAAAAGATCTGTCTGCAGGTCAATGTATTCTTCTAGTGCAAAGCTTTTTTGCAGCATCCAGCGTCGGAAACCCCACATCTGCCCTTGTACAAAGATATTTTGCGCCAGCAAATGAACGTGTGCTTCGCTCATTTCCAGCACACCGCGGTCGACGCAGCGCTGAATAAGCGTCTCAAACATGCCCGTCATATCCACTTCTTTTTGCAGCACGTATGGAAGCGCATCTTTTGAGAGCGACTTTGCTTCCTGATACATGACAAGCACTTCATCCTGCATTTCATCGATTACGTGGAAATAATAGCTGATCCCAAGCTTTAGACTTTCTAATGTTCCTTGTTCAAGGTCAATTTGCTGCAGCCGGCTTTTCACTTGATCGTAAATACTGTCACAGACGAGATAAAGGACATCCTCTTTTGTGCGAATATACTCATATAACGTGCCAATGCTAAAACCGGCCGCTTTAGCAATTTCACGGGTCGTCGTCCGGTGAAATCCTTTTTGCTTGAAAAGCTGCACAGAGCCGCGAATCATTTCTGCCCGGCGCTTTTCAATGAGCTGTTCATCCTTAACCGACGTATGCACCGGCCGTTTCGTTTGTTCCATTCATAACACCGCCTTACTTTGTCAGCATTCTGGAAATAACGAGACGCTGAATTTCCTGCGTGCCTTCATAAATTTGCGTAATTTTCGCATCACGCATAAACCGCTCAACCGGATAGTCTTTTGTGTAGCCGTAGCCGCCGAAAATCTGTACTGCTTCTGTCGTGACCATCATCGCCGTATCACCAGCCATCAGCTTTGACATGGCTGACGCTTTTCCGTACGGCAGCCCTACTGTTTCCAGCCATGCTGCTTGATAAGTAAGCAGTCTTGACGCTTCAATCGACGTGGCCATATCCGCGAGCTTAAACGAAATGCCCTGATTGGCGATAATGGGCTTGCCAAATTGTTTTCGTCCCTGTGCATAGAGGAGTGCCGCATCAAGTGCACCTTGCGCAATGCCGACTGCCTGCGCGGCGATCCCATTGCGGCCGCCGTCAAGCGTCATCATCGCGATTTTAAAACCGTTTCCAATTTCACCAAGTATATTTTCTATCGGAACACGGCAATTGTCAAAGATAATCTCCGTCGTTGGAGAAGAACGGATACCCATTTTCTGTTCTTTTTTGCCGACGGAAAACCCGTCGAGTTCTTTTTCAACAATAAACGCTGTGACGCCTTCTTCCGCCATCGCAAAAACGATGTAAATGTCCGCAACACCGCCGTTTGTAATAAAAATTTTAGATCCGTTTAAAATAAAATCATCTCCGTCACGGCGGGCGGTCGTTTTCATACTACCCGCATCTGAACCACTTCCGGATTCTGTCAGGCCATATGCACCGATTTTCTCCCCTTGTGCCATCGGTTTTAAATAACGCATTTTTTGCTCTTCTGTGCCAAATGTATAAATCGGCCAGCCAGCAAGCGATGTATGCGCAGATAACGTTACGCCTGTGGATGCGCAGACACGGGATAATTCTTCGACCGTAATACAATACGCAAGATAATCGCTGCCGATGCCGCCGTATTTTTCCGGCCACGGGATACCGGTTAAGCCAAGCTCCGCCATTTTTCGGAAAATATCCATATCAAATCGTTCTTCCTCGTCCCGCTCTGCTGCGGTCGGCGCGACTTCATTTTCGGCAAAGTCCCGTACCATTTTGCGAATCATGGTATGTTCTTCTGATAGTGTAAAGTTCATCTCTTCATCCCCCTTGCTAAATGCTTGCTGATGACGATCCGTTGAATTTCTGATGTACCTTCGTATATTTCTGTCACTTTTGCATCGCGAAAATATCGTTCTGCCGCGCCGTTCCGTCCCATTTGCTGCACACATTCACCAGCTGCCGCCACAGCCGTTTTTGAAGCAAAAAGCTTTGCCATCGACGCTTCTTTTCCGCATTGCCGCCCGGCCGACCGTAGAAAAGCCGACTGGTAGACGAGCAGTCTGGCTGCTTCAACGGACGCAGCCATGTTAGCCAGCTGTATACCTGGATGATGTTCTTTCGCATACTGAAATGCTGCTTCTGCAATGCCCAGCGCTTGTGCGGCGATGCCAATTCGCCCCCCATCGAGGTTTGCCATCGCGATTTTAAAACCGTCCCCTTCTTCCCCGATCCTGTTCACAACCGGAATACACACATCGTCAAATGTAATAGAGACCGTCTTTGATCCGTGCAGCCCCATCTTTTTCTCATCCTTGCCAATAACGAGGCCCGGCATATTTTTTTCTGCAATAAAAGCAGTGATGCCTTGTTCAGCTTTGGCAAAAACGATATATGTATCCGCCGCGCCGCCGTTCGTAACGAACAGTTTTGATCCGTTTACCCTGTACATGTTTCCATCGCGGTGCGCGGATGTTTTCAAAGACGCCGCATCAGAACCCGACGACGGCTCGGTTAAGCAAAAAGCGCCGAGCCACTCACCGGAGGCAAGCTTTGGAATGTACGCTTGTTTTTGTGCTTCTGTCCCGAAGGATAAAATCGGGATTGTGCCGACTGATGTATGGACGGACAAAATAACGCCGGCAGCCGCGCTAACTTTTGACAGTTCATGAATGGCGATGATGTACGAGATGAAATCGCACCCGGTCCCGCCGTATGTTTCAGGAATGATGATGCCCATCAACTGGTGATCTGCCATTTTTTGCACGAGTGCATACGGAAATTCACCCGCTTCCATTTGCGGAATAAATGACGCTGCAACGTTTTCCGCAAAATGACGGACGGCGTCACGCATTTGCTGCTGTGAAGCGGTAAGCCCGAAGTTCATCCCGATCCCCCCGTTTAATCGTAGGTATAAAACCCGCGTCCCGCTTTTTTGCCAACCCAGCCGGCTTTTACATATTTCCGGAGCAACGGGCACGGCCGGTATTTGTCATCGCCAAAGCCTTCGTGCAAAATTTCCATAACCGACAAGCATGTGTCGAGCCCGATAAAATCAGCGAGCTGAATCGGTCCCATCGGATGATTCATGCCAAGCTTCATGACGTCATCAATTGCTTCTTTCGTCGCCACACCTTCATATAGCGTATAGATGGCTTCGTTAATCATTGGCATTAAAATGCGGTTTGAAACAAAACCAGGAAAGTCATTTACTTCAACCGGCACCTTGCCGATCGCTCTGGTGACTTCCTCTATTTTTTTATATACTTCATCTGATGTAGCAAGTCCGCGAATAATTTCAACAAGCTTCATCACCGGCACCGGGTTCATAAAATGCATGCCGATTACTTTTTCCGGACGATCGGTTGCCGCCGCAATTTCTGTAATAGGCATCGATGATGTGTTCGAAGCGAGAATCGTATGATCCGGCGTAATTTCATCCAGCTGGGCAAAAATCTCCCGTTTTACATTCATTTTTTCAACGACTGCTTCGATGACGATATCGACGCCCGATGCATCGTACAATGTGGCCGATCGCCGAATTTTTGTGAACACATCTTTTTTTTCATTTTCATTTATACGCTGTTTTTCCACTTGGCGGGCAAGGTTTTTTTCAATCTTGTTTATGCCTTTATCAAGATTAGCTTCGTCAATGTCATAAAGAAGCACATCATAGCCGGCCTGCGCGCATACTTGTGCAATGCCCGTACCCATCTGTCCGGCGCCGATAACCATTATTTTTTTTACTTTCAAACGTGCCGTCCTCCTTTTGGAACAGGAAACTAGGAAACATGATGCCGCTTCCCGTTACTTTTTATGAGGCACTTAATTCTTGCTGCGTGCCTAAAATTGATTTCTCTAAAATTTCTGCCACATCATATGTGGCGACGGACTCTTCTACTTCTTTTGCTTTCGTTCCGTCACTGAGCATTGTTAGGCAGAACGGGCAGCCGGAGCTGATCACTGACGGCGCAACGGCAAGTGCCTGCTCGGTACGTGCAACATTTATCCGATGGCCCGTATCTTCTTCCATCCACATCATGCCGCCGCCTGCGCCGCAGCACATGGCGTCCTGGCGGTTTCGTTTCATCTCTACCAGTTCGACCCCTGGAATAGCTTTTAGGATTTCACGCGGCGGATCGTACACGTCGTTGTAGCGGCCGAGATAGCACGAGTCGTGAAACGTGATCGTTTCGTTTACAGCATGCACCGGCTTCAGTTTTCCTTCTTTCACTAGTGTATCTAATAATTCGGTATGATGGTACACGTCTGCTGTAAAACCAAAGTCCGGATATTCCTTTTTGAAAATATTGTACGCATGCGGATCGATTGTGACGATTTTTTTTACATCGTTTTTTTCGAATTCCGCGATGTTCGCAGCCGCCAGCTCCTGAAATAAAAATTCGTTGCCCAGCCGGCGCGGTGTGTCGCCAGAGTTTTTTTCTTTGTTGCCGAGAATCGCAAAGGAGACGCCGGCTTCATTCATCAGCCTTGCAAATGACAGAGCAATTTTTTGACTGCGGCTGTCAAACGCCCCCATAGAACCGACCCAGAATAAGTATTCCGGCTCTTCGCCCACTTTTTGCGCTTCCTTCATAGTCAGAATATGGACATCATCGCGCAGTTCGCGCCATTTTTCTTTATCTTTCCGATTTAATCCCCATGGATTGCCCTGCCGCTCTATATTTTGCATCGCGCGCTGCGCATCCGGATTCATTTTCCCTTCTGTCAGCACGAGGTAGCGGCGCATGTCAATAATTTTGTCCACGTGCTCATTCATGACCGGGCACTGGTCTTCACAGTTACGGCACGTCGTACATGCCCAAATCTCTTCTTCTGTAATGACGTCGCCGATCATTTGCGGACTGTATGGATCAATCCCTCTGGCAATTTTGTTTCCCTGCGTATCCGCAAACGCAAAAGCCGGCACCCACGGCTGCTGGGAGGTGACCGCTGCACCGGTAAACGTCAAATGATCGCGCAGCTTCACGATCAAATCCATCGGTGACAGCATCTTTCCTGTTCCGGTTGCCGGACACATATTCGTGCAGCGTCCACATTCCACACATGCATAAAAATCAATCATTTGTGTCTGCGTAAAGTCTTCAATTTTTCCCGCGCCAAACGATTCCTGCGTTTCGTCTTCAAAATCAATTTTGCGGAGTGTACCCGCTTTGTTCAACCGATGAAAATACGTGTTCACTGGTCCTGCGATCAAGTGTGCGTGCTTCGACTGCGGCACATATACAAGGAATGTGAGCAGGACGAATAAATGAATCCACCACATCACATAAAACAATCCAATGACAACTGGCTTTGAGAGGCCGGCGAAAATAAGCGCAATAACAGATGCGACCGGTTCTGACCAGCCCAAATGAACCGTTTCCTCGTGCCAGATGAGCGACATCCCATTGCCGACTAACACTGACACCATAAGCGAGCCGATAAAAATGAGAACAAGTCCGCTTTTCCAGCCGCGCTTTAGGCGGACAAGCTTTTCAATATAACGGCGGTAAAACGCCCATATGACCGCAATGAGAATCATCAACGTCACAAGTTCCTGGAAAAAGGTGAAGGGTCCATAAAGCGGGCCGAGCGGCAAATGCGCTCCCGGTACGATCCCTTTTATAATAAAGTCTAGCGCCCCAAGCTGAACAAGCAAAAAGCCATAGAAAAACATGACGTGAATCGCACCGCTTTTTTTGTCTTTTAATAGTTTTTTCTGACCGAAAACGTTGACTATAATATTTCGGATTCGCTCATCCTTTTTCCGATCAAACTCTTCTTTTTTGCCAAGCTTAATGAATTCATAGCGTGTTTTTAATAGATATACGAATAAGCAACCTGCGTAAGCGATTACAAAAAGTGCAGCAATTAAATTTATCCATAACAACCCGTTCATACCGTGCACATCCTTTCCCATTAATCCCCTTTGATTTCTTCTATCGTAATATATGAATGAGCATTCAGTCAATATTTTTTATGGCATTCTCGAAAAATGTATATGCAGTCATATCGTTCATATATTTGATGCATAAAAAAGCTGCCTGGCTTTCGCCGGGCAGCTAAAAAAATTTATTACATTGTTTCAGGTGCGGAAACACCAATCAATTTCAATGCATTTTTCAATGTAATCTGCACCGCCTGAACGAGTGCAAGACGTGCGTTTGATACGTCTTCATTTTCTTTATCAACGACTTTGTGCACGCCGTAGAAGCTGTGGAACCCAGCCGCAAGCTCATGAACGTAGTTTGTAATTCGGTGCGGAATGCGCTTGTCTGCTGCTTCAGCTACGACTTGCGGGAAGTCTCCGATTTTTTTCAGCAAATCAATTTCTTTTTCAGATGTTAATAATGCAACATTTGCTTCTGGCGATGCCTTTAAGCCTTGCTCGGCCGCCTGGCGCAAAATACTTGAAATACGGGTATAAGCATATTGTGAATAATAAACAGGGTTTTCATTTGATTGCGATACAGCAAGATCTAAGTCAAAGTCCATATGTGTGTCGCCGCTGCGCATCGCGAAAAAATAACGAACGGCGTCTAAACCGACTTCTTCGACAAGCTCACGCATCGTTACAGCTTTCCCTGTCCGTTTACTCATCTTCATTTTTTCTCCGTCTTTATACAGCTGCACCATCTGGATAATTTCCACTTCCAGCTGATCCGGCTTCATACCAAGTGCTTCGACCGCCGCTTTCATACGAGGGATGTAGCCGTGATGGTCAGCACCCCAAATATTGATGACTTTTTGGAAGCCGCGTTCGAATTTATCGCGGTGATAAGCGATATCTGGTGTTAAGTATGTGTAAGATCCATCCTGCTTGCGAAGAACGCGATCTTTGTCGTCACCGAACGTTGTTGAACGGAACCAAAGTGCACCATCTTCTTCAAATGAATGACCCTTTTCATCGAGTGCTTTGAGTGCTTCGTCAATTTTACCGTTTTCATAAAGGGATGTTTCAGAGAACCAGACGTCAAAGTTTACGCGGAAATCCGCTAAATCTTTTTGCAGCTTGGCAAATTCGAGCTTTAAGCCATGCGCGCGGAATGTTTTATAGCGCTCTTCTTCTGGCATTTTCGCAAATTCATCGCCAAATTCATCGACGAGCTCTTTCCCGATGTTAATAATGTCTTTTCCGTGGTAGCCGGCTTCCGGCATCGCTTTTTCCTCGCCAAGCGCCTGGAAGTAACGCGCTTCAACGGACAGCGCCAAATTATGAATCTGATTACCGGCGTCATTAATGTAATATTCACGTGTGACGTCATAGCCGGCTGCATCAAGCACATTACACAATGAATCACCGACAGATGCGCCGCGGGCATGGCCAAGGTGCAAGTCGCCGGTTGGGTTGGCAGAAACAAACTCGACCTGAATTTTTTGATTTTGTCCGGCATTCGACTTCCCGTACTCATCGCCTGCTTTCAATACTGCCGGGATGAGGTCTGTTAAATAGCTGTTGTTCATGTAAAAGTTAATAAAACCCGGACCGGCAATGCCTATTTTTTCAACCGAGCCTTTTGACAAATCCATGTTTTTTTGAATCGCTTCGGCAATTTGACGCGGCGCTTTTTTCGCGATACGCGCAAGCTGCATCGCCATGTTTGTTGAATAATCGCCATGTGATTTGTCTTTCGGTGTTTCGAGTAGGACGGCCGGAATTTCACTTTCTGCGGCAAGCCCCGCTTTCAGGACAGCTGCTTTAATTTCTTCTTTCAGCTGTGCCTGCATTTGTTCTGCAATGTTCACAAGTTTTCCTCCAGTTCATAATGAATGTTCATCGTATATGTGCCGACTGCGTCGCCCTGCATGAGCAGCTTGTAAACTAATTCTGCCTGCCCGGTGCCCGCATCGCTCGTGTTATGCGTAAAGGCTTGCGTATCCGTTGTAACAAGCAGGGTGCCGTACTGACTTTCGTATGAGCCGTTTAATTGCTGGCCTCTTTCAAAAATCATCCGCATTTTCAGCGCACCGCTCCGCAAGATAAGCGCATTTTCATCTGCCAGCTTTACAATCGTATGCACAACGCCTTCATCCTGCACTTCATCGTATTTTAAAAAGGTCGAGCCATCTTTTTTAAACAGCCGTCCGAACAGCGATAATTCAAATGTCTCACGTTCCCCTTCGTGCGCCACATCCGTCTTCACCCAGATTTTCACCGGCATCTGCTCATCTGTCACGCCGAATCACTTCCTTGTTTTAATGTGTGTATATTTTAACACAGAAACGACGAAGGCTGAACTCAGTTTTTCGTCAGCACCAAATTTGATCGTGGGCAATTCCTATTTTCCATGACTAATCTACTGTGATCGTCAGCAATTCCCGCTTTTCGTGACCAATCCGCTGCGGACGCGAGAAAAAAGCGTCCGGCTGAAAACCGGACACTTCATTCATTAAAAGAAACCAAGCAGCATTTCACGAATCAGCTTTGATGCTGTGTTAGCTGTTTGCTCAGAGTTATCATAAATTGGCGCGACTTCAACGAGATCGGCACCGATCACGTTTACGTCAGAACCGGCGATCGCATGAATCGATGCCAAAAGCTCTTTTGACGTAATCCCGCCGCAGTCCACGGTCCCTGTACCAGGCGCGTGCGCCGGGTCAAGCACATCGATGTCAATTGTGACGTATACAGAACGTCCCGCAAGTGTTGGCAGGATTTCTTTCAGCGGCTCGAGCACTTCAAACTTCGAAATGTGCATGCCGTTTTCTTTTGCCCACTGGAATTCTTCCTTCATGCCGGAGCGAATGCCGAACGAGTAAACATTTTTAGGTCCGATATGCCCAGCGATTTTACGGATAGGCGTAGAGTGCGACAATGGCTCGCCTTCATACTCCTCACGTAAATCCGTGTGTGCGTCAAAATGAATGATGGCGAGATCATCATATTTTTTAGCCGCTGCTTTCATAACTGGCCACGATACTAAGTGCTCACCGCCCATGCCAAGCGGTTTTTTCCCAGCCTCAAGCAAGCTGTCAATGTAGTCTTCAATGATATCAAGGCTTTTCTGCGCATTGCCAAACGGCAATGGAATATCACCGGCGTCAAAATACGCCACTTCATGCAGCTCGCGGTCTAAATACGCGCTGTACTCTTCAAGCCCGATTGATACTTCACGAATACGGGCAGGGCCGAAACGCGAGCCCGGACGGTAGCTGACCGTCCAGTCCATCGGCATGCCGTACAGCACAACATCGCTATCTTCAAATGAAGTTTGTGTTCCGATAAATACATTTCCTGAATACGCTTCGTCAAATCTCATCTTATGTTAAATCCTGCACGAATTTTGGCAGCGCGAATGACGCTTTGTGCAGCTCTTTTGTGTAGTACTTCGTTTCAATTTCATGGAAACGGCCGTCTTCTACTGCAAGCGGATCATATTTTTTCGAGCCGATTGTAAAGCACCAAAGGCCGCTCGGGTACGTTGGGATATTTGCTGTGTAAAGACGCGTAATCGGAAAAATTTCTTTCACGTCTGACTGCACCTGACGGATTAGATCTGCTTTAAACCAAGGATTATCACATTGAGCGACAAAAATGCCATCTTGTTTTAATGCTTTTGAAATGCCGGCATAGAAGCCTTTTGTAAACAAATTAACCGCCGGGCCGACCGGTTCTGTTGAATCCACCATGATCACATCATATTCATTTTCAGATTCTGCGATATGCATAAATCCATCACCGACTTTTACTTCTACACGCGGATCCTCAAGATCGCCTGCGATTTCCGGCAAGTATACTTTTGAATATTCGATGACTTTCCCATCGATTTCGGCAAGTGTCGCTTTTTTCACAGACGGATGCTTGAGCACTTCGCGAATAACGCCGCCGTCACCACCCCCTACAACAAGAACGTTTTCCGGGTTCGGGTGCGTGAACAATGGCACATGTGCAACCATTTCATGATAGACAAATTCATCGCGCTTGCTTGTCATTACCATGCCGTCTAAAAACAGCATGTTGCCCCACTCTTCTGTTTCGACCATTTCTAAATATTGAAAATCGGTTTGCTCTGTATGCAAAGTACGCTTCACTTTCATCGTGATGCCGTAGCTGCCTGTCTGCTTTTCCGTGTACCATAATTCACTCATTTTTACTGCCTCCTTGTTCCTTTAAGGATTACAAATGCCGCTTCGTGCGACTCTAAAAAAAAAGTATAGAACAATTTGATGAAAAAGCATAGTGATTTTGTGATAAGACGTTTAAAAAACCACCATTTTTTTCATACTAACAAAAGAAAAGCGCAAGGCGGCCGTTCAGGCCTGGCAGACGTAAGACGGACCAGCAGGGTGGCGCTCTTTGCCACACAGCTGTGACGGCTTATGACCGAAGGACTGGCCGCCTGGAGCTGGACAATGCTCAGAAATATACACTTTCTCATTTTTAGAAAAAGGAGGATATGCCGCATGAAAAAGTGGATCATCGCGATACTCGTTTTGGTCACCAGTGCTATTCTTGTCTTTTTTTACGCGTTATATGCCGCTGGACCGCCGGATGTAACGGTGCCGCGCTCCACTTTGTTTTATGCGGCAGATGGAACGAAAACAGCCGAAACGCATACAGGTGAAAAACGCTATTGGGTGAAGCTTGATCACATTGCCCCGTCTGCGATCGATGCCGTCATTTCCATCGAAGATAAGCAGTTTTATCACCATTTTGGTCTGGATCCGAAACGGATTGCCGGAGCCGCACTGGCAGACATAAAAGCGATGGCAAAAGTGCAGGGGGCAAGCACGATTACGCAGCAATATGCGCGGAATGTCTTTTTAACACATGATAAAACGTGGGCACGCAAGCTGAAAGAAGCGTGGCAGGCGCTGCGGATTGAAGCCTTTTATTCAAAAGACGAGATTTTGGAAGGCTATTTAAATACCGTATATTTCGGCCATGGCGCGTATGGCATTGAAGCGGCGTCCCAATTTTACTTTGACAAGTCCGCTGATGCCTTAACAGCTTCGGAATCGGCACTGCTTGCCGGCATTCCGAAAGGTCCGTCTATTTATTCACCGCTCGCCTCACGTGAAAAATCAGAAGACCGGCGCCGGCTTATTTTGTCCGAAATGAACTTGCCAAAAAACGAGTACGAAGAAGCAATAGCCGAAATTCCGGATGTGACAGGGGCGTTTGCGAACAGCGAAAATGAAGCGCCCTATTTTATCGACGCTGTGAGGAGCGAGCTGGAATCGCTCGGGTTTCGGGAGCAAAGCGGGCTGAAAGTGTACACGACACTTAATCCGTCACATCAGAAAACAGCTAATGAAGCAGTAGCGGAAGGCATTGCAGATGGTTCATCCGTTCAGGCGGCACTTGTTTCAATCGATCCTGACACCCATTATGTAACAGCCCTGTCCGGCGGGCGGGATTACACCGAAAGTCCGTTTAACCGAGCCGTTCAAGCCTTCAGGCAGCCTGGCTCTTTAATGAAACCTTTTTTGTACTACGAAGCGCTTGAAAATGGGTTCACACCCGTGACAAAACGAAAAAGCGAACCGACAACGTTTAACGCGGCGTACTCACCGAAAAATTTTAACAGCCAATACGCGGAGCGGGGCGTGACGATGGCAGAGGCGCTTGCCGTATCCGATAATATTTACGCGGTGAAAACAAATATGCTGCTGGAGCCGGAAACACTTGTCAAAACGATGAAGCAATTTGGTGTTACATCCGAGCTGGAAGCTGTCCCATCCCTCGCACTCGGCACATCAGGTATGACGGCTCTTGAAACAGCCAACGCATATGCCACGATCGCCTCAGGCGGCACGTATGGGAAGCCGGTTTTTATTACAAAAGTGGAAAGCACAGACGGAACCGTGCTTTACCGATACAAAAAACGTCATGAACAGCGGTTTGACGAAAAAAAAATCGCCGTGCTGACGCGGTTAATGACCGGTATGTTTGACGAAACAATGAGTGATTATGCAACGCCGACCGGCGCGGCGATGGCGGGTGCCCTGACGCGTCCATATGCCGGGAAATCCGGGTCAACCCCGTACGACTACTGGATGGCCGGATTTACTCCTTCTCTTACCTCTGTCGTCTGGACCGGCTACGATGATGGATCAAAAATTACAAAAATAGAAGACCGTTCACGTGCGAAGGTTATTTGGTCACAGTATATGGAAAAGGTCCACGCGGGACGGCAGCCGGAAGAATTCACGCGGCCGCGCGGATTAATAGAAGTGGAAGTGGATATCATAAGCGGAAAAGCGTGCAACGGCGGGCATAAATTGCTGTTTGAGCGCGGGACCGAACCGAAGGAAGAATGTCAGCAAACAAATGATCATACAGAAGATATGCTATTTCCGGAGCTGCCCGAATGGTTCCGATGACATGCAAAAGCCCGGGGGTGCTGTCCCCCGGGCGATTTGCATGTCCTAGCGTATGCATTTATGCATTGCTTTCAGTTTACTCTTTTTTTGCAGTATCCGGCAACAGAAGAAAGCTAAATTTTGGATTTTTCACATTTTCGTCACATTTAACCCATTTTTCAATTCGTTTGACGAACGTCCCCACATATCCGCGTTATGGCTGACGAGAAAATCATGCAAAATTGTTTTTGAACGATCATCCATCACATCAACGATAATGTGGCGTTTTAACGATTTATCCATCCGGTTCACGTGTTCCGGCAGCGACTTATAACCGCGTCGGATTTCGCGGTTTACCGTCATTTCACACGCTGTCACGCCCGCATAATACGGTCCTTCTTCGTTTCGATCCACTGTCACCCAAACGAGCCAATATAGTTTTGCATCCGGCACTTCTTCTTTTGTTTTTAAAAACTTAATGCCTTTTTCAACCGCACTGCGCGCATGCATCGCACCGATATCAATATGTGCGGACCCATCCTCCACGTCAATAATAACCGGTGACATCTGCTCAAGGCTGAGTGCACTCTTCCCGAATCCTTTATGTCCATCTGTAGGGTCGTTTTTAATAATGTTAAAGCCGACTTTCTTTTTTTGTTCCATCGTTGTTTAGCCCTCCTTACAAAAATGCGCCAAAAATCGTATTGAATCCAGCGAGTACTGCGTTTGTCATCGTGTCCAAAAATGGCCTGATCGTATAATCGCCAAGCGGTGTAATAACCAGAATTAAAAACAGCAGCACGCCGTATTGTTCGTACCGCGTCATTTTTACCCGCAAGTGCGACGGCGCCAAATCTTCTAAAATCCGGTAACCGTCGAGCGGCGGGAACGGCAGCAGGTTAAACACAAACAGGAGAACGTTCAGCCAGACCATCGTTTCAAATAGCTTGAAAACAAATTCATTCGCGTTGCCGCCGATCAAATATAAAATGCCCAATGCGATAAATGCAATTAGAAAGTTGCTGAGCGGCCCCGCAAGCGACACGAGCACACCGGCAAGTTTCGGGTTTTTAAAGTTACGGCGGTTAACCGGCACCGGGCGCGCCCAGCCAAACCCGGCAATTAAAATGAAAAGCGTTCCGATCGGGTCAAGATGGTGAACCGGGTTTAACGTTAGTCTTCCCTGCTTTTTTGCCGTATCATCCCCGAATTTATACGCTGTATATGCGTGTGCGAACTCATGCACCGTAAATGCGACAAGCAGTGCAATAATAACAAACGGCAATTGCTCCAGTCGAAATGCTAAAAATTGTTCCAAAAAGTAATCTCCTTTACTTTCGATATATTTCTAATATATTTCTTATTTTCCGTTTCACCGTCCGATTCGATGATTCATCCCGCAGCAGATCAACCGGGAAATATAATTTGTGATCCGTCCGCCGTTTGCCGGAAATCGCTTCAACAATGTCCGAGCGGCTGGACAATTCCTGCAGTGTTTCATCGTCTTTCATCAATAAATAAATAGGCTGCCGCTCTGATTCAATACCCGGCCGGTAAAAATCGTACGGCAGATCAGACGATGAATCATGGACGAGGTAGTACTCGGGATCAATATCTGCTTTTCGGAATAATTCTTCCAGCTCTGCATACTTTTCCTGCTCCGCCGCTGGATCAAATTCAACGTATTTAAACAAATTCCGGTTCATAAACCGGCTGCACAAATCCCGTAAAATCTCATCATCTTCTTCCTGCCAGACATGAAAATAAAACATGATAACCGACTCGTCAAGATTCACATATTCTTCAAGCGTACAATCCCCGCCAAACAAAGAGATAAAATGAACGGGCTCCTGCCGGAATGAATATCCCTGTTCATACAGCACTTTTGCCCGGTGCAATGTTTTGGACAGCAGTACTTCGGCACTGCGCGTAACCGGGTGAAAATAAATTTGCCAGTACATTTGGTAGCGGCTCATAATGTAGTCCTCTACCGCATGCATGCCGCTCAATTTAAAGACAGCCTGTTCCTCGCGCGGACGGATGACCCGCAAAATGCGCTCCATATCAAAGTGGCCGTAGCTTACGCCCGTGTAATACGCGTCGCGCTGCAGGTAATCCATCCGATCCGCGTCAATCTGGCTCGAAATCAAACTTACAACCAGTTTATTCGGATACGTCTTATTAATGACCGCGGCCACTTTTTCTGGAAAGTCGTCACTCACTTTGGACAGTACCCGGTTAATGTCTGTATCACCAAGTACGATCCGCTTCGTGTATTCTTCGTGATCAAGCCCAAATACTTTTTCAAATGAATGGGAAAACGGGCCGTGGCCAACGTCGTGCAATAGCGCCGCACAAAGACTGACAAGACGTTCTTCCGCATTCCATTCCGGTCTGCCGCGAAAAATATCATCGACAATCCGGCGGACAATTTCATAGACACCGAGAGAATGGTTGAACCGGCTGTGCTCTGCCCCATGAAAAGTGAAGTACGTTGTACCGAGCTGACGAATTCGACGCAGCCGCTGAAACTCTTTCGTGCCGATTAAATCCCAAATCACCACATCCCGCACATGAACGTAGCGATGAACCGGATCTTTAAACACTTTCTCTTCTTTCAACTTCTGCTTCGCGTAGCTCACATATGCGCCCCCATTCTCTTTTTTTGTCCATTATAACGGAAAAATCAATCATTATGGGAAAATTCGCACTGATGGATGCATATACTGCTAGCAAACAGAAAAAAAATCACCTTTTTTCAAAAGAAAAGGTGATTTGGATTATGACTTTAGCTTTTTCACGATTTTTTCCATGAGCTCGTCTTCTGTTAACGCCGCAACGGGTCGGTTATTGACAAACGCAAACGTTTTTTTGCGGCCAGGACCACAATATGATTGGCACTTTATATCAATCGATGCGTCCGAATCTAATTTTTCGAGCTTTGGAATCAATGTTTTCAGATTTACTGCTTGGCAATCATCGCATACGCGAAATTCATTCGCCATGTCAAACATTCCTTTCCGTTCATTCATCACGATATTTTACATGGAAAAAAGCGTGTTTGCAAGCTTACCATGTATAAAACGGCAAATGTCCGGCTATCCTGTCCATAGAGACTATTTTCATAAGGAGAGATGCTAAGATGAAAGTTCGTCAAGATGCTTGGTCAGAAGAAAATGATTTGCTGCTAGCTGAAACGGTTCTTCGCCATGTGCGCGAAGGCAGCACACAGTTGAACGCATTTGAAGAAGTAGGCGATTTGTTAAACAGAACGTCCGCCGCTTGCGGATTTCGCTGGAATGCCGTCGTCCGCACACAATATGAAAAAGCGCTCGGTCTCGCCAAAAAACAGCGAAAACAACGAAACCGAATGATTGAGAAAAAAGTGCTGTATGCCCCTCCTGTTGAAGGAGTCTTAACAATGGCGGATGTCATCGGCTATTTGCAAAGCATTGAGTCAGTTGACACTGTCAAAGCAGAAAACGAGCGGCTGCGCGTCGAAAACGAACAGCTGCAGCACAGGTTGGATAAAATCGAGCAATCTTCTGAAATTATGCAGGAAGACTATGAAACATTGATGAAAATTATGAATCGTGCCCGTAAATTTGTTGCTCTAGATGATGATGAGACACCTGCTGTAACATTTAAAATGGAACGAAACGGCAACCTCGAAAAAGTAGCCGAATAACCCTATGCGAGTGCTTTGTCGTTTCGTTCGATGATCCGCTGCAAATAGCCGTCAAAGATGTCTGCTTCAAACGAATTCATGGAGCCGCCTTCAAGCGGACCACCGAGTTCTTTTAGCGATTGAAGGAAACGGATCATCACGCTCTGGATTGTCAACGGCTCTCCGGTTAGTTCGGCAAGAGACGCCATCACATCCGGCTCGATATTCGGAAAAACCCATTTCGTCTCATTGTTTCGTTTGGCCGCTTCGTAAAACGTACGAATCTCTGCCGCTCTTTCTGATCCACTGCCATTCACACATAAATAGATTTGAACAGCAACGCCTTTTTTCAAGCGGCGCTGTGAAATACCAGCGAATTTCTGTCCGCCAATACTAAGATCATAGCTTCCAGGACAGTAGGAACCGACAATTTCATAGGCATCGATATTGGCCTCTGGAAACATATGGCACATAAGCGTGTACATCGCTTCGTAGCCGCGGTCAATGTCGATGCCTTTTTCCGTATCTGGTATAATAAGCGACAAATTTAGCACGCCATCATCAAGGAGTACCGCCAAGCCTCCCGAATTTCGGACAATGACCCGGTAGCCGGCGTCTTCCAGGACTTTCACGCCGTCTTTTAAATACGGAAGCTTCGTATCTTGAATGCCCAGCACGACCGTATCATGATGCACCCACGCACGTGCAGTTGCCGGGCTGTATCCGGCACCGATTGCTGTTGCCAGCGCATCGTCGGTTGCAAATGAATGAAGCGGGTTAAAGCCAGGTCCATAGGCGGATTGGTCGATAAATCGCCAAACCGGACGGCGTATGAGCGATTCTGATTGATCCATAATTGTTATTCCCCTTCACAAAATGTTCTCTTTCAACTGTAGCTTTCTGACGGGAGCGGTTCAAGCTTTAGGCCTGCTGAGCAGGGCACAAAAGCGTTGCGACGACCCGGATGGTCTAGTCGCGTGAATGCCACAGGACGTGGCAGCTTTGAAGCGCAGCGGGAGGACACCGCGAAGTTAGCTTTTGATCATTTTATGCTATAGTAGAGTCAGAATACAATACATAGGAGATGAATGAAAATGAGTGAAGCAGCAAAAACGCTTGAGGGCTGGTACTGTTTGCATGATTTCCGTTCAATTGACTGGGCATCATGGAAAATGCTGTCGAGTGACGAGCGGGAAAGTGCAATCAGCGAATTCCGCAAGTTTCTTTATAAATTGGAAGCCACACAGGAGTCGAAAGAAGGCAGTCATTCATTTTACAGCGTTGTTGGACAAAAAGCCGATTTCATGCTGATGATTTTGCGCCCGACGATGGCAGAATTGAATGTGATTGAAACCGAATTTAATAAGCTGAAAATTGCCGAGTTTACGACTCCGGCCTATTCTTACGTATCGGTAGTCGAACTTAGCAACTACCTTTCTTCTGACGAAGATCCCTATCAAAATCCACAAATTCGTGCACGTCTGTATCCGGAACTGCCGAAATCAGAATATGTCTGCTTCTACCCGATGGACAAACGCCGCCAAGGAGAAGATAATTGGTATATGCTTCCAATGAAAGAACGTGGTTCCCTCATGCGCAGCCATGGCATGATCGGACGCCAGTATGCCGGCCTCGTTAAGCAGATTATTACCGGTTCTGTCGGATTTGATGATTATGAATGGGGCGTCACGCTTTACGCAGATGACGTACTTCAATTTAAAAAATTAATTTATGAAATGCGTTTCGATGAAGTGAGTGCACGCTACGGCGAATTTGGCTCCTTTTTTGTCGGCAGCTTGCTGACAGACGAAAAATTCGCACAAATGATGCATGTTAATTAACTGTTGAATGAAAACGCGCCCTCACCGGGCGCGTTTTTTGTTTATGCAAGGGCCGTAGACACAAGCACCTTTGAATACGAATCTGCATACTTTACAAAGGGAGGTGTTCATTTGCCTGTTATTGCTTACACAGAAGAAAAGCTTTTAGCCCGGCTGATGCGGTCGGAAGCCGGAGGAGAAGGTCCACTTGGTATGCTGATGGTTGGAAATGTAGGCGTTAACCGAACACGTGCAGACTGTCTTGACTTCAACCAAATTCGTAATTTACAAGACATGGTCTTTCAGTCTCCAGGCGGTTTTGAGGCAACACAAAAGGGATATTTTTGTCAAAGAGCACGTCAGGTAGACATTGATTTGGCATGAAAAGTCGTTAACGGCGGCCGCTATCACCCCGGCATCCAATGCACTCTGGTTTTTTGAGCCTGAAGGACCGTGCCCTGCTCAATGGTATGGTCAGTACAATACCAGCCGATACAAATCACACTGTTTTTACAGTCCACTTGCATCCGTTTGTCCACGTGTATATTAATTAAGGGGGAATAGTAAAGATGAATCCTTACGGTTACATGGCGATGCCCGTTCAGCAGGTACCGATGCCGATGCCTGGTGGTCCAAGACAAGGGCAAGGGCAATATCCACCAGGCATGGGACAGGGTCAAGGGCCGGGTGCGGCTCCCGCTCAGCCTACAATGGAAGAGTCTTATATCGAGAACATTTTCCGCTTGAACCGCGGCAAAATGGTGACGGTATATACTACATTTGAAAACAATAAAGAGTGGAACGCTAAAGTGTTCCGTGGACAAATCGAAGCAGCCGGACGTGACCATTTAATTTTAAGTGAGCCTAACGGCCGGCGCTATCTTATCCCGCTTCTTTATCTGGATTATGCCACATTTGAAGGTGAAGTTGTTTACGAATATCCGTATCACTGATAACAAAAAAGGTGACCCACGTGTTGGGGTCACCTTTTTTGTTACATATTTTTCACAGTAGCAATAATAACCAAAATCCACGCTGCCAAGAATGCGAGCCCGCCGAGCGGCGTGATCGCACCGAGTTTACTAATGGCCGTGACTGCAAGGATAAACAGGCTCCCTGAGAATAAAACGATCCCGGCCATCATAAGCCAGCCCGACCAGTTAAGCGCTGAGCTGCCCGGGAATTGCCCCATTAAAAAACCGACGATCATTAAGCCGATCGCGTGAAACATCTGATATTGAACAGCCGTTTTCCAAATCTCTAAATACTTCGCTTCCACTTTCCCTTCTAGTCCGTGGGCGCCAAATGCACCAAGTGCCACCGCTAAAAAAGCGTTAACCGCTCCTAAAATAATAAATAATTTCATTGTTTTTCTCCTTTAAAAATCAAAAATAGACTCTCCGTTTGATCCATCCCCTGTTGCAATCCGTCCTGGTTGACCTACGACCTGCACCGGCTGCTGTACCGGCTGCGGAATAACAGCCGGTGCCGCCATCGGTTTTGGCACTGGTGTTTCTATTCCCATCAACAAATCGCACATTGATTTGATCGCATAAACATGCTTCTCCATATCATTTGGATTTGCATTTTTAGCAGCAGTAATCTCCTGCTCCATCTTCTGCAGCACTTTTTCAAGTGATACCTTCATTTTTTCTCACCCGCTTTCGGCGAAAATTGAAAACATGGATGGCCTGATGACCGCTTGACGACAACAGACGGCACCTGCTTTGTTTTAAATCCGTAAGCACGGCAGCCACGCGGTGCTTGGGGGTCCCACGTTACGTGAAAATGTTGGCATTTCATACAATTTGGTTCCGTTTTAAGCCCCCTCCTTTTTATTACGTTTCACGTGAAACATTATTTTCTAAACACCAGTTAATTGGCTTTTCACCCATTGAAGCCAGCGCATCATTTGCCTGTGAAAAAGGACGGCTGCCAAAAAAGCCACGTGATGCAGACAATGGACTTGGATGCGGCGATTCAAAAATGACGTGTTTTTTTGTATCAATCAATGCTTTCTTGCTTTGGGCAGGCCTCCCCCATAGTAAAAAAACAACA
This sequence comes from Domibacillus sp. A3M-37, assembly GCF_024213455.1. NCBI lineage: Bacteria > Bacillati > Bacillota > Bacilli > Caryophanales > Bacillaceae > Domibacillus > Domibacillus sp. A3M-37. The sequence continues at coordinate 788,759 of NZ_JANAVL010000001.1, forward strand.
GGCTTTTCCCGGTTGCTGATCAATTGAATGACTTGGTCCGTAAACGTTTCCCATCCTTTGCCCCGATGCGAATGAGCCTTTCCTTCCCGAACGGTTAAAACCGTATTTAACAGCAGCACACCTTCATCCGCCCATTGCTTTAAATAACCATGATTCGGTATTGGACAGCCGAGGTCTTCTTTTAATTCCTTGTACATGTTTTTCAGCGATGGCGGCGGCACGATTCCCGGCTGAACCGAAAAACTAAGACCGTGTGCCTGATTTGGACCATGGTACGGGTCTTGTCCAAGGATAACGACTTTAACGTTTTTATAAGATGTAAAATGAAGCGCATTAAAAATATCATTCATATTTGGATGGATCGTCTGCGTTTTATATTCTTCTTTTAAAAAAGACCGGAGTTCCTGATAATATGGCTTTTCAAATTCGTCTTCAAGCAGCGGCGCCCAGTCGTTCGTTACTATTTTTTTTGTCATGCGGCTCACCTCCCTTCTCATTATAAAGGAATAAAGCGCTGTTTAAAAACAAAGCGGACGGTTAAATCAGTACAAAGTTGAAAAACGGGGAGATTTTTGTGTGTATACTGCAAAAATCGTAACAAATCAAACTGAAGCGGCGGACTATGAAGAACAGCTCGCACCCGGCCTGCTTTTTGTCGTTATAGCAAAAGAAACAGCCGATGATACAAAATAACACTCTGAGAAAAAAAGGGGCGTTTTTTCTTGTGCATTTTGGAATAGTTTTTTACACTGGAGGAAGTGTATAAAGAGGAGGAATTTCATTCATGAAAAAGACATTAACCATTGCAGGATCAGATACGAGCGGTGGTGCGGGCATTCAAGCTGATTTAAAAACGTTCCAGGAGCACGGCACTTACGGCATGACAGCGTTGACGACGATTGTAACGATGGATCCCGATAACGGCTGGAGCCACGGTGTTTTCCCATTAGCGATTGATGCGCTCGAAGCACAATTAAAAACGGCGATGTCGACCGGCATTGACGCACTAAAAACAGGGATGCTTGCGACACCGGAAATTATCGAAACTGCAGCAGCATCGATTAAAGCGAACGACGTCCAAAAAGTCGTCATCGACCCGGTCATGGTATGTAAGGGCGAAGATGAAGTATTAAACCCTGAAGCAGCTGAAGCAACGCGTGATTTGCTTTTGCCACTCGCCACTGTTGTAACACCAAACTTGTTTGAAGCTTGGCAATTGTCCGGTGTCGGTCCGATCCGTACGATTGACGATATGAAAGAAGCGGCGAAAAAAATTCATGAGCGCGGTGCGAAAAACGTCGTTGTTAAAGGCGGCAAGCAGCTTGAAAGCGAAAAAGCGATCGATCTTTTCTACGACGGAGAAGAATTTATTTTGCTTGAAGGCGAAAAACATAACACGACTTACAATCATGGCGCCGGCTGTACGTTTGCAGCGGCGATTACAGCTAATTTAGCAAACGGACAGGACGTAAAAGAAGCGGTCAATAACGCGAAAAACTTCGTTAATGCAGCTATTAAACACGGCTGGAAACTAAACGAATACGTTGGACCGGTTATGCACGGCGCTTATAATAAAAACTAAACAGGAGCACCCGCCAGACAATGTGTCAGGCGGGTGCTTTATTGTAGTTCTGTTACTTATTCGAATTGGTGTCCACTCAATCCCTTTTATGTCCATTCAACCAAAATACGTTATTTTCTTTTCGATTGGTGTCCGTTCTTTTGCTTTTGGCAGTTCGTCGTAATAGCCGAATTGCAGCATCGCTAAAATGCGCTCCCCTGGCTTCACATCGAGCGCCTGTCGGAATTTTGGCGCATCGATCCAGACGGGTGTTTTCCAGCATGTGCCGATTCCCTTTTCCCAGGCGAGCAGCTGCGCATTTTGAATTAAGGCACACGCAGCAGAAAAGTCTTCAAACCGTTCTTTTTGGCGTGAGTCTTCCGGAATGATGACAAAAACAAAGGCGCCCGGCAGCTTAAAGCCAGCGGTTTTTTGTTCTAGTTCTTCCTCAGTCATCATGTTCCATTTCGGAATCGTGCATTCTTTCATCGTATTCCGGATCGCGTCAAGGCCTTTATCAGCTGCGACCACAAAACGCCACGGCTCGCGGTTTCCGTGATTTGGCGCCCAGGCTGCATCTTTTAAAACAGCGGTTACGTCTGACAGGGCTACGGCCTTCCCGTTAAATTTTTTAATGGATCGTCGTTCTCGAATAATCGTTTTCAGCACATTAACACCTCTATCTCAAAATTATTTCTCCATTCATCATACTGAAAAAGCAGGATTTTCGCTATCCGAATCATTTTTTAGTACAATAAAGCCAGAACTTATTTTGACGGGAGGGCAACGGGCATGGAACCGATTTTACCTGAAAAGGTGCAGGAACTCATTAACAAGTTTGCCGGTGATGAAGTATACCTTCACATGGAAACGACAAACGGCGCGTATGCATCGCACTTTAATGAAAAGTTTTTCTCAGCGGGGGCGTATATCCGCAATGCGAAACTTACATATGAACATGGCAAAATTGTCGGCGACGGACCGTTTCGTGTCGGGCTGAAGCTTACTATCGGCTGGGTGTATGCAGAAGGACTGACACATTATGGATTTGATGAAGACGGGCATCTGCTGATGGCGGGGCACGATTTTGACGGAAAACTGGCGGTCGCACTGCAAATGGGCACAACACCATTTAAGTAAACGAAAGGAATGAAGACGATGACAGAAACAATGGAAATTGAACAGGAGCGCCACGTACTCGTCATTTTCCCGCATCCCGATGATGAAGCGTTTGGTGTCTCTGGCACGATTGCCATTCATACAGAGCGTAAAACGCCGGTCACATATGCGTGTTTAACACTTGGCGAAATGGGACGGAACCTTGGCAATCCCCCGTTTGCGACGCGTGAGTCGCTGCCGGATATCCGGAAAGCGGAGCTGCAAAAAGCAGCGGACGCAATTGGCATTCAAGATTTGCGCATGATGGGGCTTCGTGATAAAACGCTTGAGTTTGAAGATGATCAAAAAATGATGGACCTCGTAACGAATTTAATTAACGAGCTTGATCCTTCACTTGTAATTTCCTTTTATCCGGAATACTCCGTCCACCCAGACCATGAAGCGACAGCACGCGCGGTTGTCCGGGCGGTACGCGCGATGGATGCAGAAAAACGGCCGAAGCTGCACTGCGTCGCGTTTGCGAACAATACGCTTGAAGAAATTGGTGCGGCGGATATTCGCTACGACATCCGGCACGTGTATGATAAAAAAATGGAAGCGATGAAAGCACATATCTCCCAGACAATCTGGATGCTGAAAGAACTTGAAACAAGCGTGGCTGCTGAAGGAAGCGAGCTGCACGATCGCTTCAACTACGAACATTTTTGGACGTATACATTTGATGAAAAAGATAAAGTAATAGATATAAAAAGCTGATCTGCGGCCGCAGATCAGCTTTTTTAGGCCCGCAGGATGCGGGTCACAAAGGCGTTGCGACGATCCGGATGATCTGTCGGGCGAACGCCACAGGACGCTGCGCTCTTAGCCTTTGATTCTAAGGTGATGTCTAGCTCCAGACGGCCAGGCCCTCGGGCATAAGCCGTCCACAGCCGTGTGGCAAAGAGCGCCACTCTGCTGGTCCGTCTTACGCCTGCCGGGCCTGAACGGCCGTCTTGCGCTTTTCTTTTGTTGTCTAGCTCCAGGCGGCCAGGCCCTCGGGCATAAGCCGTCACAGCCGTGTGGCAAAGAGCGCCACTCTGCTGGTCCGTCTTACGCCTGCCGGGCCTGAACGGCCGTCTTGCGCTTTTCTTTTAGATTAATAAGTTAAATAACAACGGATCATTATTAATTTCCATATATGGGAATCCATTTTCTTTCATGCGCTTCACGAGCGGTTCGTAGTCTTCTTTATACTTCAGCTCAATGCCAACAAGCACCGGGCCTTCATCACGATTCGTCCGTTTCGTGTATTCAAAACGGGTAATGTCATCCTGCTCGCCCAGCACCTGATCCATAAATTTGCGCAGTGCACCAGCGCGCTGAGGGAATGTGACAATAAAGTAATGCTTCAGTCCTTCATAAATAAGCGAACGCTCTTTAATTTCCTGCATGCGTTCAATATCATTGTTGCCGCCGCTTACAATGCAGACAACATTTTTCCCTTTAATTTCTTCCTTATAAAAATCAAGCGCCGCCACAGATAATGCGCCTGCCGGCTCTGCGACAATCGCATTTTCGTTATACAGCTGCAGGATCGTTGTACAAACTTTGCCTTCCGGAATGACTGAAATGCCATCCAGCACGTCCATGCAAATGTCCATCGTGACATCACCGACTTGTTTCACTGCTGCACCGTCTACAAATGGATCGATCGTATCGAGGCGGGTTACTTGTCCATTATTCAGTGACGCTTTCATGCCGGCTGCTCCTTCTGGCTCCACGCCGATCAGCTTTGTTGCCGGGCTGATGCCTTTTAAATAGGAACCAACGCCTGCAGCCAGACCCCCGCCGCCGATCGAACAGAACATGTAGTCAATCGGTGCCTGCATGTCGTTTAAAATTTCCACAGCCACAGTCCCCTGTCCAGCAATCGTCCGGTAGTCATCAAATGGATGGACAAACATTTTTTCTTCAGCCGTGCAGTATTCCATTGCCGCTATGTAAGAATCATCAAACGTGTCGCCTGTTAACACAACCGACACTTTATCGCCGCCAAACCGCTTCACCTGTGATACTTTTTGGCGCGGTGTTGTTGACGGCATAAAAATTTTCCCTTCAATGCCCATCGCAAAGCACGAATAAGCGACGCCCTGGGCATGATTGCCGGCGCTCGCGCAAACCACTCCTTTTGCACGTTCTTCCGCCGTAAGGCTGCGGATAAAGTTGTACGCCCCGCGCAGCTTAAACGAGCGGACGATTTGTAAATCTTCGCGTTTTAAATACACGTTACAGCCGTAACGCGCGGATAAAATATCATTTTTTTGAAGCGGTGTCTTGATAACCACGTCTTTGAGCACCTGGTTTGCCACGACGATTTCTTCTACCGATACTTTTGACAAAGCGAATTCTCCTTCTAATTACGAATTTTAAGAATTATTGTATCATTTGACCATGCTTCGTTCCAGTGCATCTTCAATCGCCTTGGCCACGCCGCTGTCTTCATTTTTCGCCGTTTCAAATCGGGCGGCTTTTTTTATGTTCGCATCCGCATTGCCCATCGCATACGAATAGCCCACACGCTCGAGCATCGACAAATCATTGTAATTGTCGCCGACTGCAAGCGCATCTTTCATGGACAGCCCTTTTGATGCCAAATAATTCTCCAAAGTAATTCCTTTTTGCGCTTGGTCGTTCGTCACTTCCAAGTTTTCATTTCCTGAAGAACTGACCGCTACACCGTTTATATTTTCAAGCCGGTCGGCCGCTTTTTGCAATAGATCATAATCTGTTGAAAAAACGAAAAATTTATAAATGTGCTGACTCGTGTCACGAATGATTTCTTCATAATCGTTCACTTGCTTTACGAGACCGCGTTCAATGCGGAGTTTCGCCCGCTCACGAATGTCTTCCTCTTTTGTTTCAGGATGCGCAGACAGCACGATATCAATCAAAAGCTCAACTGCTTTTTCCGCGTTGTCTGTATAAGTCGCTTGATTGGTATATACTTCAAAGTAAACACCGACATCTTTCAAACGCTGATACAAATCGTATGCCACATCATCTTCAAGCGCCGTAAATTGAATGATTTCACCTTTCGCATTGCGCACTTCCGCCCCGTTTGCGGCAATAATCGGGCACTCAATGCCGGTTCCGTCGAGCGCAAAACGAGCTTCCATATAAGATCGGCCTGTTGCGACAACGACTTCGATGCCAAGCTCCTGCGCTTTTTTAATGGCGGCGCGGTTCGCTTCGCTTACTTCCATTTTTCCGTTCAGTAACGTTCCGTCCATATCCGTTGCGATGCTTGTAATCATTCGTGTCACCTTCTCATTTATATTTAATCCCTTCCCATTTTAACATGAAAATAGTTCGGAAGCCGGAAAAATGCTGGAATACTGCGGCTTAAGGATTGTAAGCGCCATCAAAATTCTGTTTTTTATGAATATATACTGAAGCATATATTTTCGGGACACAATGAATTAAATTATGCAAGTGATGAATATTTATACAAAGGAAGAATTTCTATTTGTTATCTTAATCATCCGTACACTTATCTCACTGCCTATTATTGCGGGCATTGCGCATCTTTATTTTTAAAAAGCCGCAACTTCCCGGCTTTTTTTTCGTATAATCGGGTAAAGATAAGATGTTACATAGAAAGGAAGTAGTTTATTTTGACACATAAACTTTGGTTTCAAACAGGGATCGGTATCTTACTGGCAATGCTGATTATCTTTATGTTTCAGCAAATTCAAGAAGTGTTTAATCCATTCGTTATTATTGCCAGAACGATTTTCCTGCCGCTTTTAATTGGTGGTGTACTTTTTTACTTAACACGGCCGCTGCTCCACTTTCTTGAGTCGAAAAAACTCCCGCGCTGGGCATCGATTACATTCGTGCTTACCGTTGTCATTTTTACTTTTTGGCTTATTTATGCGATGATCGCCCCGGTAATTGGGGAACAATCAGCATCTCTCGCCAAAAGTACACCTGAAATGATTAACGACGGCGAGAAATGGGTTGATTACTTGCTGAGCCAGCGCGATGATCTGCCGCCGCAGGCACAGGATTCGGTTGAAAAAGCGATCAGCAATGTGACAAACAATGTAAATGATTGGGCTGCCGGCTTTGGCTCATGGCTGCTGACATTCCTGCAAAACTTTATTCAAGGACTATTTTTACTTGTATTAGCGCCATTTTTCCTCGTCTACATGCTGAAGGATCATGAAAAATTTGCCCCGTTTTTGGCTGGCTTTTTCCATGGTGAACGAAGAACCTGGGTTCGTAAGACGCTGCACGATTTGGACGTAACCCTCCGTTCTTATATTCAGGGCCAGCTGTTGGTCAGCTTTCTTGTCGGCGTTATGTTATTAATTGGTTACTTAATTATCGGTCTTGATTATGCACTATTGTTGGCACTGTTCGGCATGTTCACTAACGTGATTCCATTTCTCGGCCCGTATTTGGCCGTTGTGCCGGCTTTGATTATCGCGTTGATGCAAGAGCCGCAAATGGCGCTTTACGTCGCGATCATTATGCTCGTAGCCCAGCAGATTGAAAGTAACTTTATCTCACCGAACGTTATGGGCAAAGCGCTCGATATTCACCCGCTCACGGTCATTACCGTTATTTTAGCAGCTGGAAATATCGCTGGCATTTGGGGTATTATTCTTGCGATTCCGTTTTACGGTGTCGTCAAAACAATTTTATCGAACTTGTACAAGAAGCGGACCGAAATTCGTGAAGCAGCTGGGAAAGAAATTGATTAAAAAGGAAAGCTGTCTCAAATGGGACAGCTTTTTTATTTCCATTTTTTTCGACATGATACGTATGAATTCACGTACCTATTTTATCGAAAAAAGGAGTATGAAAACATGATTGAAGAAACAAGCAAGACCACGCATCCGAAACCTTCTCTTTTTGGCTTGATCACAAGCCCTGTTGAGCAATTCAAACGGATGAAGCAAAGACCGGTAATTTGGGGACCCAGTGTCATCGTCCTCATTCTTTTCACCTGATCCCTTTTGTTGGCTATGCTGCTTCCTGAATCACTTCAACTCATGTCAGAAAGTGGCTTGTCTATAGACCAAGCCCGAAACATCTCACTGATTACCGGCTTGATCACGGGTGTAATTATACTATTTCAATCAGTGCCGGCATTATGTATTTAATTGTGAAAATAGCTGGTGGTGACACAACGTTTAAGCATTTAGTCAGCTTTACCATCTTTCTTGCCTTCATTATTACGATCGGGCAAATTATCAACTACGGTGTTGCTCTAGCAGCAGGTACAGATCCAAATGTGACGAGTATAAACGGCCTGCTGGGATTGGATGGGAAAATGGGCGGCGCTCTCAATATGGTAGAAATCTTCACAATTTGGTCAGTCATTCTTACCGGAACCGGCCTCCCAGTTGTAGCATCGATTTCAAGACGGGCCGCATGGATTATTGTAGCTGTTCTTTCCATCGTCACCATTGTAATCGGATTCTTAATGGGGACAGGTTATTAAGATGCTCAAAAAAAGAAAGTGCTTGTTCCACTTGTTGCTGTTATTATTGCTGCTTTTATCGGAGCAAGTGTATACCAGTCCCAGGCAAAAAATGAAGTTATCGTGAAAACCGGACGTATTCAAGAAGAAGAGCTTACAACAACTGTCATGATTCCTGGTACCCGTTCACTGGCGGATGAGCAAAAAGTCTATAGTGATTTGGAAAAAAGCGATGTAGAAACGATTCACGTTAAAAAAGGTTGACGGATTTTGTTCATGGTGTAAAACTACACGAAAGAGGTGATGTTCATGAAGAAAGATAACGTAATCGACGTTGTTTCGTCTAAGTTTAAATTAATCCGCACAGAACGTGGCTATACACAGGATAAAATGGCAGAAGTAATCGGCTTATCGAAAAAAACACTTGTTCAAATTGAAAAAGAACGCATATTAGCAGGCTGGACGACGACCGCAGCTGTCTGCGCTTTGTTCCGTGACAGTGACATTCTCCAATCCGCGCTCGGCGGTGATCCCGTTGAAATCGCCGAGCTCGCTGCGCACGATACTATTACACGTCCTCAAAGAGATAAAACGATGGGCGGGCGTGTCTGGTGGCGGGAGCTTGATCACCAAAACGGCTTCCGTCTTCAGCAAAACATGATCAGCGGCCACTACCGTGTGCTTGACGCGGACGCTTACCGGCTCTTCAGTACGTACGATGTGGCGGAGGCCGAAGAACATTTTCAAGAGTACATCAGGCGTGTTCAATTTTAAGAAAAGAATTTCTGGAGACCAGCAAGAGATTGTTCTTATTGGTCTCCATCCGCACAATCAAAACAAAGTAACTCCTCTTCTTCTTTCACGCCGTTTAAAAATCCGTCCAGGCAATACACATCTTTCCCGCATGCAGCACATTGACCAATCAATTCCTTCACTGAAACCACCTCCCTTTTATTCGATAATATTCCGGTCTGTATCTTTTTGTCGAATTTTCGTATAATAAAAAGCACTACTTCTAACGGAGAGGAACGACCGGCCATGCGGAAATACGGCTTATTTTTAGCAGCAGCTTTTTTGATTTATATGAGTTTTTTAACCCTCGAAAAAAGTGATTATGCCGTATCGGGCAACCAATATAAAGATCCGGTTTTGTTCGTTCACGGCTTTAAAGGCACGGCGCGGTCGTTTAATATGATGATTGGCCGATTTGAGGAGCGGGGCTGGGGAGAACGAGCACTGACGATGAATGTTACCCGGACCGGCCGGCTGCTTGTTCGCGAAGAGCCTTTTTCCGCGGATCGCCCCGCCTTTATTCATTTGATTTTTGAAAATAACCGGGCTTCTTTTGATGATACATCACGTGCACTTGCTGCTGTCATGCAAGTGCTGAAAAAAGAATATGGCGTGGAGCGTGTAAAAATTGTCAGCCATTCGATGGGTGGAATTGTTTCAGTGAAATTTTTACAGGAGCTGTATAACCCTGATCTCCACCCGATGACAGATCAGCTTGTCACGATCGGCAGTCCATTTGATGGCGTTTCCGGAGGCCGCTGGTTCATACAAAATCAAGGTCCTGCCGTATATGATTTAATGCACGGGTCCCCGGCACTTGCAAAAATCGCCGCCAATCATAACCGGTTTCCGTCAGGGACGAACGTATTAAATATTGCAGGCACTGGTGATCAGGTAACCCGGCTTCAAAGCGCGCTCAGCTTCAAAGCGCTTGTGCCGGAAGACCAATACCGCGTTGAGGTACTGTACGATAAAAACATTACTCATAGCGGCCTTCATGAAACAGCGATTGTTGATGAAAAAATTGGTGCGTTTTTTGACTATAAATGAGGCAGTGTGCGGTGCTGCTTCATTTTTTATGCCCACTTGCCAGTTTTGTGTCCACCCTGCCTTCTTTCTGTCCACTTAATAAAAATTTACGTCCATTCACACACAGTTATGTCCACTCAGCCGAATTGACGTCCATTTTCAACAAAAAAGCCGGCTCCCCTCACAAAAAGGGAAACCGGCTCTTTCATATATATTATCCTTTAAAAATGTCGCTGTGTGATTCGCGGATGCGGGCTAAAACGGCATCTACGGTTGATTCAGCGTTTACGGGATACTCTTTTACTCGTGTGACGGAGCATGCGTCTCCTGTCTGGCATAACACTTTTACACATTCCGCTGTTTCTTCTTCAAGTTCGTGCCATCCGCCTTCTTTGTAAAATGCGCCTGATTTCGCCATTTTTTCATACTGCACTACAAAGTTTTCTTTTACTTCACCGGCAAAATAGCTTTTCACGTCAAGAAGATTTTCAACGACCATCATGGTTATGGGTCAACTCCCGTTTCATTTGATGTCCTAAGTATACGCCCATTTTTTTCAAAAAAGAACCGCCAGCCGCCCGAAAACCACATTTTCCACAATTCAGTAACATTTCATTCAAACTTTGTTCACAATTTCACAAAAGGAAGCGTTTACTACGTCAGCAAGCTTTTTCGGAGCGAGTTCAATTTGTGCTCCGATCTTGCCGGCACTGACAACCATAGTCTTTAATTTTTCCGCCTGAACGTCGATAAATGTCGGGTACAGCTTTTTCATGCCAACCGGTGAACAGCCGCCGCGTATGTAGCCGGTCTGCTTTTGGATGTCTTTCACTGGTATCATCTCGATCTTTTTTTCACCTGCCGCGCGAGCCGCTTTTTTTAAATCAAGCTCACATTCTACCGGCACAACGAACACATACAATCCGCCCGTACCTTGTGCAACCAGTGTTTTAAAGACGTGCCGCGGAGCGACACCGATTTTCTCCGCAACGGACACGCCATCAATTTTTCCATCCTTGTTGCCATATTCATGCATTTGATACGAAATGCCTGTCGCGTCAAGCAGCCGCATCGCATTTGTTTTTCCTTTTGCCACAGTGTTTCCTCCTATATATATGTTAAAATTATTGTACTATAACCCATATAAAGAGGTGGAATAAATGGATCAACTGACCGTTTCTGGATTGATGGAAGTGATGAAAGAATTTTTTCCGCCTAATACGTCTGTTGCCGTGTCGAATCACGAAAAATTTATTTATTACCAGTCTAGCCGCCTAGTTGACTTGCACATTCGGGCGGGCGATCCGATTAAACAAGGCAGCGTGACACAGCAGGCAATTACGGAAAAACATCAAGTGTCAACGTATATTGACAGCGATGTGTACGGCATCCCCTACTATGCAATGAGTGTACCGATTTTTGATGACCACGTGCTGACTGGCGCGATTACGACCATTTATCCGGCTAAACCTTCGCCGATTTCACGTAATATTTTAACAATCAAAGCAGAAGACCGGTGGTATCCGATTCCGTATTCTGATGTTTTATACCTGGAATCGGAAGGACGTAAAACGCGCGTGCTGGCGCAAACAGGAAGCGGCTACCATAAGCTGAACTTAACAGAACTTGAATTTATGCTGCCGGACGACGCGTTTATCCGCGTACACCGCTCCTACATCGTCAACGTGAACTTTATTCAGGAAATTCAGCCGGATTCCCATTCGACTTTTTTGCTTATTATGAAGGACCGGACGAAAATCCCCGTTACTCAAACGTACACGAGCGCATTCCGTAAAGCGCTCAATTATTAACAAACTTGCTTGATGACGCGAAATTTCTTCTTCGCGTCTTTTTTGCGGCTTTTTGTTGCGAAGCAAATGAAAACCCTTTCAAATACTGCTACACTTGTTAAAATGAACCAGGGGGATCGATTCACAATGAATGAACGTATTCGCATCGAGGAATTAAGAAGCAGGATAGTGGGCGCGGATGAAGCTGCATCCTGGATTGAAGACGGGATGACATTGGGGTTAAGCGGATTTACACGGGCTGGAGATGCAAAAGCGGTGCCGATGTCACTTGTGGAACGGGCGAAAACAGAATCGTTTAAAGTGAACATTTTCACGGGGGCTTCGCTCGGCTTTGATTTAGATAAGATGATGGCAGAAGCCGGAATTATTCATAAACGCCTTCCATTTCAGGCGGACCCAGTGATGCGAAAAGAAATAAACGACGGCCAGCTGTTTTTTGTCGATCAGCATTTATCCCACACCGCGGAATCCATCCGCAGCGGTGTACTCGGCCCGATTGATTATGCCATTGTAGAAGCAGTCGCCATTACAGAAGACGGGCTAATTATTCCGGCGACCTCCGTCGGCAACTCATCAATTTTTGTGGAAAAAGCAGAGAATGTCATTGTTGAACTGAATACCGCACAGCCGGCGGAGCTCGAAGGCCTTCATGACATTTACAGTCCGAACGATCAAGGCAGACGCGGACCGATTATGCTGACATCAGTAGATGAACGCATTGGGGACATCGGCATTCGCGTTGATCCAGCAAAAGTAAAAGGCATTGTACTGACGAATGCCCAGGATTCACCGTCCACTATTGTGCCGCCAGATGCAGAGACGGCACAAATGGCCAATCATTTAATCACCTTTTTCCGTGAAGAAGTCAAAGCGGGTCGTCTCACGAATGAACTCGCGCCGCTGCAGTCCGGCATCGGCTCGATTGCCAATGCAGTGATGCACGGACTTATTGACTCGGAATTTGAAAACCTGGAAGTGTATTCTGAAGTACTGCAGGATGCCGTTTTTGATTTGTTTGATCACGGTAAAATCCGTTTCGCTTCCGGCTGCTCCATTACATTGTCTGAAGAAAAAATGACCGACATTTATTCGAATTTAGCGAAGTACCGGGACAAGCTGGTGCTCAGGCCGCAGGAAATATCGAACCACCCAGAACTCATCCGTCGACTTGGCTTATTGTCCATTAACACGGCGCTTGAAGTGGATATTTATGGAAACGTGAATTCCACTCACGTCTCTGGTACAAAAATGATGAATGGCATCGGCGGATCAGGGGACTTTGCCCGCAACTGCCGGACCGCGATTTTCGTGACAAAATCAACTGCAAAAAATGGCGCCATCTCCAGTATTGTCCCGTTCGCTTCACACGTTGACCATACGGAGCACGATGTGGACATCATCGTGACCGAGCAAGGTTTTGCGGACTTGCGTGGACTCGCACCACGTGAACGGGCCCTTGTTATTATTGAAAATTGTGCGCATCCGGCATACAAAGACCAGCTGCGCAGCTATTACGAAGCGGCGCTTACACGTGGTGGCCAAACACCGCATATACTCGAAAAAGCATTGTCCTGGCATACACGACTCGCTGAAACCGGTACGATGCGGGAGGAACAGCCTGTTTCCCTTTCGTGACGTCTGTTCGGCCGCTTTTTGGCAAACCAACTCTAAAATTCGATCCCAAACCGACTTCCAGCAAAAAAACGGTACGGCGTTTATATATAGAACCTTCCCTTCAAAAGAGCTGCTTCCGAAGCAGCTCTTTTTGGTATAAAAGCGGGACAAAAATCGACAATTTCATAAGAAAAAAACAGCCCACTTATTTATCTCATTCAAAATTTGTTCTTAACGTCAAAATTTTTCTGCTTCGTGTCGTTTATATGATATTTTGTGCTTTTTTTAATGAAAGCACTTTCAAATAAATTTATAATTATAGTCAAGAAGCCGATCCAACCGGCTCAACTTACAAAATACATTCCATACTCTCTCTGATTTACTGTCAGAAAAAAGCGGCCCCGGTGAAGGCCGCTTTTTTCTTTTTACCCGCCGCGGCGCTGTTCCGCGATTTTTTCTTTTGCTTTGGCAATCTCTTTCACCGGCGGCATTAAGCTTACAATCGTGTCACCCGCCTCCCCTTTTGGCGAAACGTCGCGCGTGTAAAATTCCAGCTTGCCGGATTGCTTAACAATAAACAGAAGCAGCGTATTTTCTTCAAGCTCTTTTAAATACTTGTCGTATCGGAACCGGTCTGTTAATTCAGTTTTTCGGAAAACGTAGTCTGCTGCCCGTGATGTGAGCGCCTGGTAGTGGGCAGATGAATCAAACAATACTTTCCCGCCGACCGTTTTGTTGAATTCTTTCGCCGTTTCTGTCCGCTCCGGCCCTGCTGCAATCTGGTACAAATTCACACGCCCCATTTCCGGCACAAATGTTGAGCAAACGAGTGCATTGTATGCTTCATCGCTTGTTGCAGCGATCATATACTCATACCGAGTCAGCTCCAAATGATACTCTGTGCTTTCTGACAAAATTTCACCGTGATACACCGGTAAATTCGCCTGGCGTGCTGAATGGAGCCCTTGCCACGATTCATCTGCGACAAGAACCGGAATATTTAAGTCCTGCATCGTTTTGCCGAGCTTTGCGGTAAATGTATTGCCGCCGATAAGGAGGACACCCGGCTTGTCTGTAGAGGCGAGATTTAGCTTTTTCGCCAGCCAGCCGATCGAAAACCCGTGAGCGACAACGGTTGAAAACACAAGGGCAAATGTAAGCGGCGTGAGCAGTGACGCGTCTTCATAACCCGCTTCAAATAAGGATTGGGCAAAGTAGCCGGATACAGTTAGCGCCACAATTCCCCGCGGCGCAATCCAGCCGACGAGCGTTTTTTCCTGTTTGGTCATGTCTGTGCCAACCGTTGACAGCCAAATCGAAAGCGGACGGACGACAAACAGCATGATCAATACAAATGCAATAATACGGAAGTCAAAAATCTGCATAAGCGTCTCTCTCGTCAGAGACGCGGTTAGCATAATAAAAATCGTTGAAATCAAGAGAATGGAGATGTTCTCTTTAAAATGACGCATGTCTTTAATAGAAGAAATGTGCATGTTTGCCATGACCATTCCCATTGCGGTAACGGCCAAAAGACCTGTCTCGTGCATTGCTTCATCTGCAATCGTAAAGCAGGCGATGACAACAACAAAAACAGCAGGTGATTTTAAATACTCCGGGACACGTCCTTTCTCAAGTGCCTTGCCGAGTCCGATCCCGAACACAACACCAAGCACAACCGCAAAAGCTGAGCCAAACAAGAAATTAATAAACGTCGCCGCAGTGACTTCCCCTGTAAAAAATTTAATTAATTCAAATGCGAATAAAGCAAGAAGTGCACCAAATGGGTCAACAACAATCCCTTCCCATTTCAAAATCGCGGCGGTACGCGGTTTTAATTTTGCCTGGCGCAGCAGCGGCAAAATGACAGTCGGCCCTGTCACAATAAACAATCCACCGATGACAAATGCTACAGCAAGAGATAATCCCGCTACGTAATGCGCCGCGAGGGACCCCGCAATCCAGGCGATAAACGCGCCGAGTGTCACAATACGGCGGATCGGCTGCCGGACCGTTTTAATTTCACGAAAATCAAGGTTTAAGCTTCCCTCAAATAAAATAATCGCCACGGCCGCTGAAATAATCGGGCCAAATAAGTCCCCAAATACATCTTTCGGGTTAAACCAGCCGAACAGCGGACCGATTAACAGCCCCGCAACTGACATGACCACAATCGCCGGAAGACGGAAGCGCCACGCCGTCCACTGAGATGCAATTCCGACCACGAGCGTGATCATTAAATAAAACAGTAACGAATCAAACATCACATCTCCCTTTCCCTTACACACATTTTTATACATACTACCGTGTTTGTTCCCACATTTTATGTTTTGAAAACTAACAGCGCTTTCGCAAACTGAAATTGTACAGTGGCAGCAGCCGTCCGGTAAAATAAGAAAAGCGCAAGGCAACCGTTTACTGGCGACAAGCATAAGACGAGTATTAGAGGAGGCGCTTCTTGCCTCCAGAAGGGCTTGGCTTATGACCAAGCCGAAGGCGCCTGGAGCTGGACAGTTTCCAAAAATATATACTTTTTTATCTTTTAAAAAAACGTATTCGGAAAGGATGGATTTTTTGAACAATATCGCCTTTTTCCGTATTTTTAAGATTGTTAAAATGGCCGCTGTTTTTTTTATTCAGCTGACGTTATTTGAACGACTGCACCGCGGCCGTTGGACAGAGGAAACAAACCGTAAATGGGAAGCGCTTTTGAAAAAGCAGGCGGCAGAGTACCGTCGTACGGCTCTTCATCTTGAAGGGCTGCTTATTAAGCTTGGGCAATTTTTAAGCACACGAGCGGATATCATGCCAAAAGCGTTTTTAGAAGAGCTGGAAGATTTAATTGACCGCGTTCCAGCCGTGCCCTGGGAAGCAGCCAAAGCGGTTATGGAATCAGAGTGGAATGGCCCGATTGAGACGATTCTTTCTCATATCGATGAACGGCCAGTGGCGTCCGCTTCGATCGGTCAAGTATATAAAGCAACGCTTCATTCTGGCGAAGAGGTTGCGGTGAAAGTACAGCGTCCGGATATTGATCGAATTATCGCCGTTGATTTTAAAGCAGTCCGTATTGTAATGAATCTTGCCGGCCGGTTCACGACATTCGGCAAGCAGACGGATTTGCCGGCTTTGTATCGTGAAATGACTGCCATTATCGGAGCAGAGCTCGATTTTAAAAGCGAACTTGCCAACGGCCGTTATTTTAAACAGCGGTATGAGTCGTTTAATGCGGTGGATATTCCGTCTTACAACAGCGACATTTCAACAAAACGCGTGCTTGTGATGGAATGGATTGAAGGCGCGCGCATCACGGATCTCGCCTTTCTTGAACGAAACGGCATTGACCGGCATATATTAGCCGAACGTTTGACTCGCATGTTTTTGGAGCAGCTTTTACAGGAAGGCAAATTTCATGCCGACCCACACCCCGGCAATATATTAGTCAAGGCAGATGGCACGATTGTACTCATTGATTTCGGCATGATCGGCATGCTGCCGGCAACTGACGCCATCTACATCCGCGCAATGATTGAAGGCATTTTAACGGAAGATTACAGTAAGGTGGTGGACGGGCTTGAAGGACTGCAATTTCTACTGCCGCGTGCGGACAAGGAACGGATGAAGCGTGTGATCAGAGCGATGATCGACGCGTACACATCGCAGTCTTTTAAGCGAATGGATGATCTTGCCGCTCAGCAGCTGCTTGAAGAAATACAGCTAATCGTTAAGCAGGAACCGGTACAGATGCCTGCCGGTTTTGCCTTTTTAGGACGGGCTGTCTCTACGTTCATCGGTCTTTTGCATATTTTAGACCCAAATATCGATTTAATGGAAGTTGGACGGCAGCCGGTGCTGGACTGGCTCGGGAAACATGCCGGCAAAACAAATCCACAGACAATTTTACTTCAGTCGCTCCGTCCGCTTCTTTCTCTCCCGCAAAAGCTGTCGGCCGCGCTCGATGAACCAGCCCGATTGCGGGAGCAGCAAGATGCACATCGGGAACGCGCCGAAATGGAGCGCTACTTGCTGAAAAGCCGTCGAGACGCGCTTTTGTTCACCGCTCTTGCATTCCCGGCCGTGCCAGCCGCTTTTTGGACTGAACAAGCTGTGCTCCTATACGGAGGCCCTTCTCTTTTAGCCGTATCACTCATTTTTTACTGGCGGTCGATCCGGGCGCATAAGCGGTTTCTTCAAAAATAAGCTCTTTCTTTTTTACTATTTAAACGCATGAACCGGCTGTGCCAATTCAGTGGAGGCAGCGCACAAGATGCTGATAAATTTAAAGACGTAAAAAAGGGATGTGCCAGCATGGGCACATCCCTTTTTTTCTTATTGAAACACGATCGTTTTATTTCCATGAACGATGACACGGTCTTCTAAATGCCACTTCACCGCTCGAGCTAAAACACGCCGTTCAATCGAGCGGCCGATTTTTTTCAAATCCGCTACATGATCACGATGATCCACGCGTTCAATATCCTGCTCGATGATTGGACCTTCATCCAAATCGTTTGTCACGTAGTGAGACGTTGCACCGATCAGCTTTACACCGCGGTTATACGCACGCTCATACGGGCGCGCGCCGATAAACGCCGGCAAGAATGAGTGATGGATGTTAATAATTTTGTTCGGATATTTCTCTACAAATTCAGGCGTTAGAATTTGCATATAACGAGCCAGGACAATGACATCGATATTGTATTGTTCAATAAGGCGGGATTGTTCTTCCTCAACCTGATTGCGGATGTCTTTGTTTGCCGGAATGTAATGGAATGGAATACCGAGCGATTCAACCATGCCACGGGCATCTTCATGATTCCCGGCCACAAAGGCGATATCCGTCTGTAAATCCCCGCTTTGCCATTCCCATAAAAGCTCTAATAAGCAATGTGGCTCTTTTGATACGAAAATCGCTGTTTTTTTCCGGTCGCTGCTGTATGCAAAGCGGAAATCCATGTCAAACTCTTTTGCAAGCGGCGTGAAATCCCCTTCCATTACGCTGCGCTTTGCCATGAGGTCGTCGCAGTCAAATTCAAGGCGGATAAAAAACGTGCCGCCTTCAGGATCGCTCGTGTATTGGCTCGATTCGATAATGTTGGCGCCGTGTTCGAATAAAAACTTCGACAGCGCGGATACGATACCGGGTCCATCTGGACACTTGACAAGCAGCCTTCCGCGATTTACATAGCGGCTTTGCCCATTCAGAAAGTTTTCACGCGCATTTATATTTACAGTCATTTGGGTACACTCCAGTTATCAATGTAATTTCCTCATTATAAACGATTCTGTCCGCGTTGAACATATATTCAGCCCTGCATTTTAATTTACGTTATAATAAAATAATAAAAAATCACTTGCTATTGGAGGAGAATCTTTTGGAAAAACAGCAACAATGGTCGTCTAAAATCGGCTTTATTTTATCCTCAGCCGGTGCAGCGATCGGTCTCGGCGCCATTTGGAAATTTCCTTATGTAACCGGGCAAAGCGGCGGCGGAGCTTTTTTGCTTTTATTTATCCTTTTTACACTGCTTATCGGGCTGCCAATGCTCATTTCGGAATTTATAATTGGACGCGGCTCTGGGCGTGAAGCAGTCAGCGCGTATAAAAAACTGGCACCAGATTCCTTCTGGACGGTAACCGGCAAAATCGGCGTTGCCGGATGCTTCTTGCTGCTGTCATTTTACAGCGTTGTCGGCGGCTGGGTGCTGATTTATACGGTCCGCTCCTTATACGGAGGCGTCATTGATGGCGGCGATCCCGGCGCTCTTTTTGGCGCCGTTACGACAAATGCCGGATTAACGATTGGCGGCCATGCTGTTTTTATGCTGCTGAATATTCTTGTTATTGCAGCAGGCATTCAAAATGGGATTGAGCGTTCCAGCAAATATATGATGCCCGTTTTGTTTATTTTCTTTATTATTTTAGTCGTTCGCTCATTGACGCTTGATGGCGCAATGGAAGGTGTGGCGTTTTTTTTACAGCCGGACTTTTCGGAGATTACCGGAGAAGCGGTTCTTTATGCACTCGGCCATTCATTCTTTTCACTTGCTGTCGGGTTTTCCTGCATGGTCACTTACAGCTCTTATTTGGGCAGAGATGTCAGCATCCCGGCATCTGCAGGCTGGGTTTCGATCATGAATATTTTCGTTTCGGTATTAGCGGGACTTGCCATCTTCCCGGCGGTTTTCGCATTCGGTCTGGAGCCGGCTGAAGGACCCGGTCTTCTTTTTGTCGTGCTGCCGGCTGTTTTTGCGCAAATGCCGTTTGGTGAACTATTTTTGTTTATGTTTTTGCTGCTGTTCCTGTTTGCGACTCTTACGTCGTCGTTCAGCCTGCTTGAAATCATTACGGCCGCTTTTACAAAAGGCGAGGAATCATCACGTAAAAAAATGGCACTTATCTCAGGTATTATTGTTTTCTTAGCTGGTATTCCTGCGGCGCTGTCATTCAGCGTTTTGGCTGATATTTCATACTTTGGCCGCACCATCTTTGATTTAACCGATTATCTCGTCAGCAACATCCTGCTTCCGCTTGGCTGCTTGCTGATCGCCCTGTTTATTGTCTGGCGGATGGATAAAGCGCTTGTCAAAGAGCAATTTGAATTAAGCGCCGGCAGCCTTAGTCGGACTTATGCCATTTGGCTGCCGCTTATGCGCTGGATTGTGCCTGTGACAATTGCTGTTGTGTTTGTGTATACAATGATTCAATTATAAGTAAAATAAAAAAGCGTTCACGAATGATGGCTATTTCGTGAACGCTTTTATTAATTTAATCTCAAAACGAGATTAAATATTTATATTTTACTTTTTTTAGTAATTATCGGGTAAAAAAGAGCTTATTTTGGCAAAAAAGCGATTTATCTATTTAAATCAAAAAATCTATATCAAAAAGAGATTATTTTGATATCGTTAAAGCATTGATGGCATCGTTTTTTCAGAATATGATGATGTTATCAGAAAATTGTTTATTATGCACAAAGGAGATTATAAAAATGACAACCACGAATGAATTAACACAAGAAATGCAGGCTGCTAAACAATATGTAGACCATGTATTTGAAATTGTTAAAAAACGCAATCCCGGCGAAAACGAATTTCATCAGGCGGTTCAAGAAATCTTTGAATCCTTAACACCGGTATTCGCGAAATACCCAAAATACATTCAGCATAACATTTTAGAGCGCATGGTTGAGCCGGAGCGCGTGATTTCTTTCCGTGTGCCTTGGACAGATGATAACGGCAGCGTGCAGGTAAACCGCGGCTTCCGTGTTCAGTTCAGCAGCGCGATCGGACCATATAAAGGCGGTCTTCGCTTCCACCCGTCTGTTAATGCAAGCATCATTAAATTCCTTGGATTCGAGCAAATCTTTAAAAACTCATTGACTGGCCAGCCGATCGGCGGCGGTAAGGGTGGATCTGACTTTGATCCGAAAGGAAAATCCGACAATGAAGTGATGCGTTTTACACAAAGCTTCATGACAGAATTGTACCGCCATATCGGTCCAGATGTGGACGTACCAGCTGGCGACATCGGTGTCGGCGGACGCGAAATCGGCTACTTGTTCGGTCAGTACAAACGTCTTCGCGGCAGCTATGAAGCTGGCGTCTTAACAGGGAAAGGCATCGCATATGGCGGCAGCCTTGCACGCACAGAAGCGACAGGATTTGGAACGGTTTATTTCGTTGATGAAATGCTTCGTGACAAAGGGAAAACATTTAAAGGACGCACTGTAGTTGTATCTGGTTCTGGAAATGTATCCATTTATGCGATGGAAAAAGCGACAGAACTTGGCGCAACTGTTGTCGCATGCTCGGATTCAGGCGGCTACATTTACGATGAAAACGGCATTGATATCGCCACAGTTAAGCAATTAAAAGAAGTAGAACGCAAGCGCATCAGCGAATATGTGAATTTCCACCCGAACGCAACCTACACAGAAGGCTGCGCAGGCATTTGGAGCATTCCATGTAAAATCGCTCTTCCTTGTGCAACACAAAATGAAATCGATGCAGAATCAGCACAGCTTCTTGTGAACAATGGCGTAAAAGCTATCGGCGAAGGTGCGAATATGCCTTCAACGCTTGAAGCAATCGATATTTTCTTGAAAAACGGCGTTCTTTTTGCACCGGCAAAAGCAGCCAACGCAGGCGGCGTAGCGGTTTCCGCTCTTGAAATGGCGCAAAACAGCGCGCGTGTGCCTTGGACGTTTGAAGAAGTAGATGCCAAGCTTCATGGCATTATGAAAAACATTTTCAAGCAGTCGAAAGAAGCAGCCGCTGAATTTGGCTACGAGGACAACCTTGTTGTTGGCGCGAATATTGCCGGCTTCGTAAAAGTCGCGGATGCGATGATTTCACAAGGTGTCGTTTAATTAAAACAAAAAAGGTGTTCCCGAAATTCGGGAACACCTTTTTCTGTTGACTTGAATTCGGTTCAAACGCGTCCTCTCACGTGGTTATGCGTATACTTCTTCTCTTGTGCAGCCTTGAATCGCGGCTGTTTCTTCTATTTCTTTGCTTTCCTGCGGTTCATCTTCCGCCGCTTTCCGCTGCTTGATCAATTCAGAGAGCGACACCGGTTCCGGCAGCTGTTCCAGAATAGATGCCGGAATTTGCATGCCAGGCGCAGAGACATCCAAAAAGGCGTTAGCCATTTCTAAATAGCCGGCTTTATTTGGATGGACATCACCGGGATTCGGCAAATACTCAACTGCATCAAGTCCGAACCGGTCCGCAACCGGTATAAAAACAACCCCTGCTTTGTCCGCTTCTTGTTTGATGATTTGATTCAGTACGTCCAGTTGTTCACTGACAGCCGGCTTATGCTGGTCAAAAGCATGAGGATAGGGGAAGTAATACCCCATCATGTACACGTCCGCACCCGGCTGCAGCGACTTTATTTTCTCCAGTAAAAGTGCGTAGTCCTCTCGCACACCGTTCAGCGCAAACGCGGCTGTCACCGCATTAAATGTCAACATGCCACGGTTCGGATCGTTTTGAATAAGCGGCAGTAAATCGTTCGCCCCAGCTGAAACCGTAATCAAATCCGCTGATTTAATCGCTTTTTTCCCAGCTTCGCTGTCCACCTGCCCGATCACCTGCCCCACTGTATACCCAGGCACTGAAAGCTGTTTTGAAAAGACTTCCGGCTGCAGCGCCAGCGCGATCATATCCGCGTACCCCGCCCCAATTTCCCGATTCGGTGTTTGGCCCGCTGCAAGCGAATCCCCGATCGCCACATAATTCATCGCAGATGCCTGCACAGGCAGCACAATACTGCTTATAAGAAAAAAGCATAACAATAGGCTTCGTTTGATCATGTACGCCACTTCCTTTAGTGAGTCTTCTTCTTATTGTATCAAAAGAAGGGGCGTTTACGCTTGAACGAACTGCCTTATGCACCATTCATTGTAAAAACAAATTTAAGATCGATCCCGCTGACCTGTTTTTCCTGGAAGTATGCAACATAATAAATAACCGAATCATCCAGATGATACACAAGCCCATCAAATGAATGGGCAAGAACGTATTCTTTCGTTGTCCGGCCAATCCAGGCGTGAATATGCTCCGGCCGCACATTCGGCATTGTATTTGCTTTATATTTCCAATCGAGCGCGTCTTGACGAAGCTGTGTTTCGGAATACCGGCAATTGATGACGAGCGGCCGCTCCAGTTTAATTTCTTGCTTTAATACCGCTGCCTGTCCGCCTCCTTCTGCTTCCGCATGACAAAACGCGTATTGAGCCGCGAGCACCGCATCACTAATTAAATAAAGGCCGGACCCGAAAATAGACCGCGCCTGAACGCCATCCTGAAACCGGCGCCGTTCCATCCGCTCATAACGCTGATTGGCGACCACCCGTTCCGCTTCTTGAAAACTAATACCGCGATACCCCGTCCTTTTCATTGTTCCAGCCTCCATTTCACGATTGATTCCTCCGGCAGGCAAACGTCCATATGGTGAAAATTGATTTCAGCTTACCACATTTCTTTTTGCCTTTTGATCATATTGGAAGAAAATCTCACGTTGAAATAGTTTGTTGCTCTTTTCCTCGCCCGGTAATTTAAAAAGAAAAAATCAATCACATAACAAATGCCAGCGATAAAAATAAAAATGCCCGGAAGAAAGCTACTTCCAGGCATTTCATTTATGAAGAGTTAACTTTTTATATTACTTGGACGCTGGGGCCAAATTAGCTTCGGGTGATGTGACTTTGTCGTAGAAATTGACAAACTTGTCACGATCGTCGCTGTTGCGGTACGCCATCGCCACACGCGGATGTTCATTCAGTACACC
>NZ_JANAVL010000020.1:0-44683 GCF_024213455.1 Domibacillus sp. A3M-37
CGAACACGGCAGTTAAGCTCTTCAGCGCCGATGGTAGTTGGGGGTTTCCCCCTGTGAGAGCAGGACGCCGCCTGGCAATATATTTAAGAGATGACACTACGTCATCTCTTTTTTTACATTCTTTATTCCTTGGGAGGTTCTGCCGAATGGATCATTCTTTTATGCCAGTTATGAAAGCGTTAAAAAATCATAAGCACAAGAATTCAGTTTCTTTTCACGTTCCAGGCCATAAAAATGGTTTACTCGGTCCTTGGATGGATCTTTCATTTGATGTTACGGAGCTAACTGGACTAGATGATCTTCATGCTCCCGAAGAATGTATTGCCGAAGCAGAAAACATGTTGTCGGATGTATATAAAACGGTTGAAAGCAAATTTCTTATCAATGGAAGCACCATTGGAAACTTGGCAATGATTCTTGGGACGCTTTCAAAAGGCGATACGGTATTTGTTCAGCGTAATTGCCATAAATCCGTCTTGAATGCATTAAAAATGGCTGAAGCTTTTCTTGTTTTTCTTGCGCCGGATGTTGATGAACGTACGCAGACAGCGACTCTTATTTCTGTTGAAACGCTGCAAGAAGCGTATGCAGCCTATCCTAATAGTAAAGCTGTCATTTTTACCTATCCGACATATTATGGAATGACCGGTTCTTTTCAAGAGCTGGCGATAATGGCGAAATCCCATGGATCATGGGTGCTTGTAGATGAAGCGCATGGTGCGCATTTCAGGGCGAATGGAAAAGGGGTTCCGATGAGTGCGCTGCAATTGGGAGCCGATATTGTTGTACAGTCGGCCCATAAGATGCTGCCGGCGATGACGATGGGAGCGTACCTTCATATTCAGTCTGAAAGAATAGATCGTGGGCGAATCCACTTTTATTTGCAGGCGCTTCAGTCCAGCAGTCCATCGTATCCGATTATGGCTTCATTGGATTATGCACGCTCTTATTTAGCTTTATATACCGAAAAAGATCATGCTTATTCGATGGATGTGAAAAAAAGAATCGTTCAGCTTCTGGAATCAAAAGGCTTCATCTGTATAACAGTAGATGATCCGTACAAGCTGCTTGTACGGGTAGAGGGACTAACAGGATATAACGTACAGGAATTGTTTGAAGCCGTTGGTGTGTACATTGAACTGGCTGATCCATGCCAGGTGCTTCTGGTTTTTCCTCTTTTAAAAGCAGGAGAAGTGTTATTTGAAGAATATGCTGCTGGAAAGCTCAGTGTCCTGCAAGTAAAAGGAGAAAAAGAAGCTGTTTCGTTTCCGAGAGACTTTCAATCTGAGCGTGTATCTGTCTTGGCATTGCCTTATAATGAGCATAGTTGCTATAGAAAAACTGCTGTTTCGTTTGAAGAGGCAGCCGGGGAAGTATCGGCGGAAATGATTATTCCTTATCCGCCGGGTATACCGCTTGTTATGGAAGGGGAACGTATTTCAAGCGGACATATCCAAATGATTCAATGGCTTATGGAGCAAGGATCCCGTTTTCATGGCGGAAGCGGGTTAAACGAACAGAAGATTGTTGTGTTTCGGAAGGAGAGCTAACATGGCAGGACTATTTATTACAATAGAAGGACCCGAGGGAGCCGGTAAGACAACCGTGCTCGACCGGATTGTAACCGAGCTTCGGAAAAGAGGGCTCGATATTGTTCAAACGAGAGAACCGGGCGGCATTGCAATCGCCGAACAAATTCGCTCGGTTATTTTAAATAAAGAAAATACAGCGATGGATGCACGGACGGAAGCGTTGTTGTACGCGGCTGCCCGTCGTCAGCATTTAGCAGAAAAAGTTATTCCGGCTCTTGAACGGGGAGCGACTGTGCTTTGTGATCGGTTTGTGGACAGTTCGCTTGCATACCAAGGTTATGCACGAGGGCTGGGGATGGAGGAAGTCGGTTCGATTAATGCTTTTGCCATTGATGGAGTTATGCCTGAATTGACGCTGCTATTTGACGTCCGTCCTGAAATCGGGCTTGCACGCATTCATCGTCATGATGGCCGAGAGGTAAACAGGCTTGATCTTGAGGATCTTTCTTTTCACAAAAAAGTGCAGGAAGGTTATACGAAATTAGCGAACTTAAATAAAGATAGAATTGTGATTATTGATGCAGAACAAGAAGAAGAACACGTTTTTCAAGAAGCGCTTGCTAAAATTGAAAAAGTGCTTCGGGAAAAGATTTGGTATAATGAAAGAAATCCTGTAAGAGGGGAAGATGGTATATGAAGTTGATTATGGCAGTTGTACAGGATCAAGACAGCAATAAATTGTCTCATGCGCTCATTGAACATCAATTTCGTGCAACAAAGCTTGCTTCAACAGGCGGTTTTTTAAAAGCGGGCAATACGACGTTTATGATCGGTGTAGAAGATGACCGGGTACAGGATGCGCTTGAAATTATCAAAAAAAATTGCCAGTCGCGTGAACAGATCGCCCCTCCCGTATCGCCGATGGGCGGTAATGTTGATGCATATGTGCCCTATCCAGTTGAAGTGCCGGTCGGGGGCGCAACAATATTTGTGCTTCCAGTTGAGCAATTTCATCAATTTTAAAGGGCGTGAAGCACGTGTCTAACCCGTGGAAAGAAGCAGAAAAACGCCAGCCGATTGTGATGCGGATCATTGAAAATAGTTTACTGCGCGATCGTGTGGCGCATGCTTATTTGCTTGAAGGCGACCCGGGCACCGGGAAAAAAGAAACAGCAATGCTGTTTGCAAAAAGCTTGTTTTGCCTGGAGCCGGAAGATGAATTTATGCCATGCGGCGCCTGTATTAATTGCCGCCGCATTGAACATGGCAATCATCCGGACCTTCATGCTATTGAGCCGGATGGCTTATCGATCAAAAAAGAACAAATTTATTATTTGCAGCAGGAGTTTATAAAAACAGCAGTTGAATCGGTTTGGAAAGTATATATTGTAAATCAGGCGGATAAAATGACAGCGAGTGCCGCGAATAGCCTGCTCAAATTTTTAGAGGAACCATCCGCCAATACGGTCGCTTTTTTATTAACGGAACAAAGCAGCCGCATTTTGCCGACAATTTTGTCACGCTGCCAGCAGCTGACATTCAAGCCGATTGATTCAGATCGACTGAAGCAGCGCCTTGTTGAGGAAGAAATCAGTATTCCGATGGCGTCGCTTACATCCAAATTAACGAATCACTTGGAAGAAGCGCTTGAACAATCACGTGATGAGTGGTTTGCACTGGCACGTTCAATAGTGTTAAAATTATACGAAGGTCTAAAAGGCGGAGGGCTCTCAGCCATCGTTCCGCTTTCAGAAGACTTTTATTCGCATTTTAAAGAGAAACAGCAGGTCAGTCTTGCCCTCGATCTTTTCGTTCTCATCCATAGGGATTTGCTTTCCATTATGACCGGTGAAGAACACGGTCTTGCATTTCCTGATCGTCTCGCTTCTTTTCAACAGGATGCACTGCTCTTGTCGGCAGAAAAGCTTGCCGACCGAATGGCATCCATTTTGGAAGCGAAACGAAGACTCAATAGTAATATGAACCAGCAGCTGCTGATGGAGCAGCTTTTGTTAAAGTTACAGGGGGGACACGCCTTTGTGTAATGTAGTAGGTGTACGCTTTAAGCAAGCGGGTAAAATATATTATTTCGATCCAGGCGACCTCGGTATTCAGAAGGAAGACCATGTCATTGTGGAAACAGTGCGTGGCGTTGAATACGGACATGTCGTTGTCGGACCGAAAGAAGTTGATGAAGACGATGTCGTTCTGCCATTGAAAAAAGTCATCCGGACAGCGGATCAGAAAGACCGCCTGGCTGTTCAGGAAAACAGTGAAGCGGCCATGACTGCGTTTGATACATGCACGAGTAAAATTACGGAGCATAAGCTTGATATGAAGCTAGTCGATGTCGAATATACATTTGACCGAAACAAAGTCATTTTTTATTTTACGGCAGATGGCCGCGTTGATTTTCGTGAGCTTGTGAAAGATTTGGCATCAATTTTCCGAACGCGGATTGAACTGCGGCAGATTGGTGTCCGCGATGAAGCGAAAATGCTGGGCGGCATTGGACCATGCGGCCGAATGCTTTGCTGTTCAACATTCCTTGGTGATTTTGAGCCCGTATCGATTAAAATGGCAAAAGATCAAAACTTATCATTAAATCCAGCTAAAATTTCCGGTTTGTGCGGCCGATTAATGTGCTGCCTGAAGTATGAAAACGATGAGTATGAAGATGCGCGTCGTGTGCTGCCGGATGTTGGCCAAAAAGTGAAGACGCCAAGCGGAAATGGGCGTGTGACGGGCTTAAATATTTTAGAGCGGCTCGTGCAGGTGCACATTCCGGAATTGGAACGGACGCTTGAGTTCTCATCTGATGAGATTGGGAAAGAAGGAGCCGTTTCTGTGAAAGCAGGTGATTGATGCGGTGGAAAAGCTAGACAAGAAAGGCATTTTTGATTCAGTCAGCCATATGGAGCTGCAAATCGGTGAACTGTATCAGCAGCTTGGCGAAGTGAAGGTGCAGTTAGCCGAAATATTGGAAGAAAACAATTCATTAATGATTGAAAATGATCATTTGCGCCGCCGTCTTGAAGAACTAGACCGCGGTCATGAACGAAAAGCATCAGGGGCGGCTAATGTACAGGCGCGTGGAGCAGATATCGGCGAAGGCTATGATAACCTGGCCCGTTTGTATCAAGAAGGATTTCATATTTGCAGTGTGCACTTTGGAAGCCCGCGTAAAGACGAAGACTGTCTGTTTTGCTTATCCTTTTTAAATAAAAAATAACGAGATCGAAGCCTTCCTTTTACAAGGAAGGTTCTTTTGTGCAAAAGGAGTAAGGATTATGTTCGAATTAAAAGAAGGTGAGCGGCTTGATTATTTGCTGGCAGAAGAGTTGCGGATCATTCAAAGTCCATCTGTTTTTTCCTTTTCACTGGATGCCGTCCTTTTAGCTCGATTTGCTTCTGTACCGAAAATACGCGGATCTATCGTTGATCTTTGTTCAGGAAACGGTGTTGTGCCGCTCTTAATGTCGGCGAGAACGAGCGTATCAATGACTGGCGTGGAAATACAGGAGCGGCTTTATGATATGGCAGTCCGAAGCGTGACATATAACGGCTTAAACACACAAATTCAAATGGTGAACGATGATTTAAAAAAAGCGCCTGAGCGGCTGGGTAAAGAAAAGCATACACTCGTCACATGCAATCCTCCGTATTTTTTGACCCCGTCAGCAAATGAAATTAATTTGAATGAACATTTGGCCATTGCCCGCCATGAAATTATGTGCACGTTAGAAGATTGCATTCTGTCGTCTTCCCAGTTGTTAAAGCAAGGAGGAAAAGCGGCATTTGTCCACCGCCCCGGCCGGCTGCTCGATATCGTTACGTTAATGAGAAAGTACCGGATTGAGCCGAAGCGCATCCAGTTTGTCTATCCAAAAGCGGGAAACAAAGAAGCAAATACTGTCCTTGTGGAGGGCATTAAAGACGGAGCACCAGATTTGAAAATTTTGCCGCCGCTTTACGTTTATGATGAAAAAGGCGAATATACAGACGAAGTGAGGACCCTTTTATATGGAGACGAGCCACCATTTTTACGTCGTTAAATGCAATGACGGCTCCCTTTACGCAGGGTATACGAATGATTTGGACAAACGAATGGGTGTCCATAATGCGGGAAAAGGAGCAAAGTATACACGCGCCCGTCTGCCTGTGATGCTTATTCATAGTGAATCATTCCAAACAAAACAGGAAGCAATGCGTGCGGAATATGCCTTTAAACAACTTCCGCGCCGAAAAAAAGAAGCGTACTTACAAAAAAGGGGTGTGGGCGGTGAACTCGCAGAAAAGCTTTGAAAAAAAGACGGGCATGCTGTACCTTGTGCCGGTGCCGATCGGGAATTTGGAAGATATAACGGTCCGTGCGATTCGGATTATGAAAGAAGCAGATGTCATCGCGGCGGAGGATACGCGCAATACGAAAAAACTGTGCAATTATTTTGAGGTAGCGACACCGGTAGTCAGCTATCATGAATATAGCAATAAAGCAGCAGGCCGCAAGCTGATTGACCGTATGCAGGCGGGAGAAACCGTTGCGCTTGTCAGTGATGCCGGCACGCCATGTATTTCTGATCCAGGGCATGAACTTGTTGTGATGGCAATTGAGTCGGGTGTGAACGTTGTGCCGCTTCCGGGCGCAAATGCGGCCGTGACAGCATTGATTGCTTCTGGTATTGTACCACAGCCATTTTATTTTTACGGCTTTTTAAGCCGCGGAAAAAAAGAAAAGAAAAAAGAACTTGAAAAACTGGCGAATGTGCAGCATACGTTTATTTTGTACGAATCGCCTCATCGTTTAAAAGAAACACTTACGCTCATGGAAGAATATTTAGGGGCCGAGCGGCGGATTGTCTTAAGCCGTGAACTGACGAAAAAGTTTGAAGAATTTTTGCGTGGAACCATTCAGGAAGCGGCAAAATGGGCAGCAGAATCGGATATTAAAGGTGAATTTTGCTTGATTATTGAAGGAAGTGGCAAAGAACCGGCCGCTGAAATAGAAGTGCAGTGGTGGACAGACATGACCGTTGAAGATCACGTTGCTCATTATGTAACAGAACAAAGCATGAATTCAAAAGAGGCGATTAAACAAGTAGCGAAAGAACGGAATCTGTCAAAACGCGATGTTTATGCTGCTTACCATATATAAACAAAAAAAGGTGCCCGGGAAGGCACCTTTTTTATAGTCTTATTTACCTTTTGCGAATGCTTCTTCAATTTCTTTCATTAAAATCTCAGCGCCTTCATGGCTAAGGATTAGTTTGCCATCGGCAAGTTTGATGTTATCGTCAGATACTTCGCCTGTTACTTGGCACGTCATGCTCGGCTTGTATTTTTTAAGAATGATTTTTTCATCATCCACATAAATTTCAAGCGCGTCTTTTTCTGCAATTCCCAACGTACGGCGCAATTCAATTGGAATAACGACCCGTCCGAGTTCGTCTACTTTACGTACAATACCTGTTGATTTCATTTTAAAAAGCTCCTCTCAATATATGTGTGTCGTTCAAATAGCGTTATCTAAATTCATTCGTCAATATTCGACAAAAAACTTACCCTATGACGTAATTATACCAAGACTTGCCATAAACGTCAATAAATAAAATCTAATTCTTCAAGTAAATGTAAAGGCTTAAAATGTTGATTTACCAATGTTTTAAGTCAGAAAAAGCAAAACACTTTTAAAAGTGTTTTCGACATGTGTCGAAATTTGTCGAATAAAAGTGATTATTCGACAAAGAAATTAACAGAAAAAAAAGTGTTCATATTTACATTTATTCAGATATGGGAGAAAATAAAAGAAGTGACTAAAAAAGCTTATCGTACATAAGCGGATGCTTTTTAAGGAGGATTTTCCAGTGAATGAGCATAAAAAATCGTTTTACTTAACAACACCTATTTATTACCCGAGCGGCAATTTGCATATCGGACACGCTTATACAACAGTTGCGGGAGACGCTATGGCACGCTATAAGCGTTTGCGTGGATTTGATGTAATGTATTTGACCGGAACAGATGAACATGGTCAAAAGATTCAAGAAAAAGCGGATGAGAAAGGTGTCACCCCGCAAGAATACGTAGATGAGATTGTATCGGGTATTCAAAAGCTGTGGAAAACAATGCACATTTCCAATGATGATTTTATCCGCACGACGGAAATGCGCCATAAAACAGTCGTTGAAAAAATTTTTCAGCAGCTTTTAGATCAGGGAGACATTTACCTTGGCGAATATGAAGGCTGGTATTCGGTTCCGGATGAGACATTTTATACTGAAACACAGCTTGTCGACAAAGAATTAAATGAAAAAGAAGAGGTCGTTGGCGGGAAAAGTCCAGACAGCGGCCATCCAGTCCAAAAAGTTCGAGAAGAATCATACTTTTTCCGGATGAGCAAATATGCAGACCGTTTATTGAAATATTATGAGGAAAATCCGACATTCATTCAGCCGGAATCCCGCAAAAACGAAATGATTAATAACTTTATTAAACCAGGTCTTGAAGATTTGGCGGTATCCCGGACGACGTTTGACTGGGGCGTCAAAGTGCCTGGCAATCCGAAGCACGTCGTATACGTATGGATTGACGCATTGTCAAATTACATTACAGCACTTGGCTATGGAACAGAAAATAAAACGAAGTTCGAACAATATTGGCCGGCGGATGTCCATCTAGTCGGCAAAGAAATCGTCCGTTTTCATACGATTTATTGGCCAATCATGCTGATGGCACTTGATTTGCCGCTGCCGAAAAAAGTATTTGCGCACGGCTGGCTGCTTATGAAAGACGGCAAGATGTCGAAATCAAAAGGAAATGTCGTGGATCCTGTCACATTAATCGATCGTTACGGCCTGGATGCACTTCGCTATTATTTGCTGCGTGAAGTACCATTTGGCTCTGATGGTGTATTTACACCGGAAGGATTTGTAGAGCGGATCAATTACGATTTAGCCAACGACCTTGGCAACTTGCTGAACCGGACGATTGCAATGATTAACAAATACTTTGACGGCGACATTCCACCTTATAGCGGTTCAGATGGCGAATTTGAACAGGCGCTTGTTGAAATGAATGACAAAACAGTCCGTGAATACGAAGAAGCGATGGAAAACATGGAGTTCTCCGTTGCACTGACGTCACTTTGGCAGCTTGTCAGCCGGACGAATAAATATATCGATGAAACACAGCCATGGGTGCTCGCAAAAGAAGAGAAAAAAGATGGGCTCGGCACTGTGATGTATCATTTAGCTGAATCATTGCGCCGAACTGCTGTTTTGCTGACGCCGTTTTTAACGGGAACACCATCAAAAATTTTTGAACAGCTTGGGCTGACGGATGAAAGTCTGCGGAACTGGGAAAGCTTACACACATTTGGAGCAATTCCACCGAGTGTTAAAGTTGTTAAGAAAGGCGAGCCGATTTTCCCGCGTCTTGATATGGAAGAGGAAATTAACTTTATAAAAGAAAAAATGCAAGGAGCAGCCCCGGCACAAGAAAAGAAGCCTGCAGAAAATTATGCACCGGTTGCGGAAGAAATCAGCATCGACGATTTTATGCAAGTGGATCTCCGTGCTGCCACGGTTATTGAAGCTTCTCTTGTTAAAAAAGCAGATAAGCTGTTAAAATTGCAGCTGGACCTCGGTTTTGAAAAACGCCAGGTTGTATCTGGTATTGCGCAATATTATAAACCGGAAGAACTTATCGGCCGTAAAGTAGTCGTTGTTGCGAATTTGAAGCCGGTTAAGCTGCGCGGCGAACTGTCGCAGGGAATGATTTTGGCCGGTTCAAAAGATGACATTTTAACGCTGGCCGAAGTGCCGGAAAACTTGCCAAATGGAGCAAAAATCAAATAATTGTTTCACGTGAAACAAAAGACGGGTGATAACATGCTATTTGATACACACGTTCATTTAAATGCAGATCAGTTTAAAGAAGATGTAGAAGATGTTATGAAGCGCGCTCAAGAAGCCGGTGTAAAACGAATGGTTGTGGTCGGATTTGACCGGCTGACGATTACACGGGCGATGGAACTTGTGGAAAAATATGATTGGCTGTATGCGGCTGTCGGCTGGCATCCGGTTGACGCTATTGATATGACAGAAGAAGATTTGAATTGGATTGAAGAGCTCGCTAACCATCCGAAAGTCGTCGCAATTGGGGAAATGGGCCTTGATTATCACTGGGATAAGTCACCAAAGGACGTGCAAAAAGACGTATTTCGTCGCCAGATTCGTCTGGCTAAAAAAGTGAAGCTGCCAATCATTATTCATAATCGGGAAGCAACGCAGGATATTGTTGATATTTTAAAAGAAGAAGGCGCCAGCGATGTGGGCGGCGTTATGCACTGCTTTAGCGGCAGTGCTGAAACGGCACTTGAATGCGTTAAATTAAATTTTTATATTTCTCTTGGCGGTCCCGTGACGTTTAAAAATGCGAAGAAGCCGAAAGAAGTGGCGGAAGCGGTGCCGCTTGATAAGCTATTGATTGAAACGGATTGCCCGTATCTTGCGCCGCATCCATATCGCGGCAAGCGGAACGAGCCCGCTTATGTAAAACTCGTGGCTGAGGAAATTGCGGCGCTTAAACATCTTTCATATGAAGAAGTGGCGGCTGCAACGATGAAAAACGCCAACACACTGTTTCAACTTGATTAAGCAGGGGGCTCACAAAGCCTCCGCTTTTTCGTTCGGAGGAAAAATGAAAATTAAAGAAATTATTGTTGTTGAAGGAAAAGATGACACGGTGAAAATCAAGCTGGCAGTGAATGCTGATACAATTGAAACGAGAGGGTCCGCGGTCGACGATAGCGTCATTGACCAAATTCGCCATGCTCAAGCTACGCGCGGCGTTATTATTTTAACGGACCCGGATTATCCTGGTCAGCGCATCCGCAGCCTTATTGCTGATAGAGTGCCTGGCTGCCGTCATGCTTTCTTGCCGAAAAATGAAGCAATTGAAAAACATGGACGCGGTGTCGGGGTGGAGCATGCCTCTATTGAATCGATCCGAAAAGCGCTTCGTGACGCGCAGTATATGGATGAGGAAGCAACTGAACAGATAACAAAAGAAGATCTCGTTGCAGCCGGGCTTATTGGCGGTCCTGCTTCAAAAACACGGCGTGAAGTCATTGGACAAAAGCTGAAAATTGGTTACGTGAACGGAAAGCAGCTGCACAAGCGGCTGATTATGTTCCAGATTACACGAGAACAATTTGCTAAAGTCTTAACGGAAGTACTGAAGGAGGAACAATCATGAAAGATATCGCAACACCGTCCCGGACGAAAGATATTCTCGCTCGGCACAGATTCTCATTTAAAAAAAGCCTCGGCCAAAACTTTTTAATTGACTCGAATATATTGCAGCGGATTACCGAAACAGCTGAACTGACGAAAGAAACCGGCGTCATTGAAATTGGTCCGGGGATCGGAGCGCTGACGGAGCACTTGGCCCGTTCAGCGGGTAAAGTCGTCGCATTTGAAATTGATCAACGATTGCTGCCGATTTTAGATGAAACCCTGGCGCCATACGACAATGTGAAGATTATTAATGAAGATGTGCTAAAAGCGGATATGAAAACAGTGGTCGAGCAGGAATTTGCCCAATTTGACCGGCTTATGGTTGTAGCAAACCTTCCTTATTACGTGACGACACCAATTATTATGAAGCTGCTTGAAGACAAAATACCGGTCAACGGATTTGTTGTCATGTTGCAAAAAGAAGTAGGCGCTCGTATTTCAGCGAAGCCGTCAACAAAAGAATATGGCTCCCTTTCCATTGCGGTTCAATATTATACGGAAGCATCGATTGCGTTTATCGTGCCGAAAACAGTTTTTATGCCGCCGCCGAATGTGGATTCCGCCATTATTAAGCTAGATGTGCGCGACGAGCCTGCTGTTTCTGTTGACGATGAAGACTTTTTCTTTAAGGTCACAAGAACCTCTTTTGCCCAGCGCCGAAAAACCATTTTAAATAACCTCGTTAACGGACTGCCAGGTGGAAAAGAAAAAAAAGAAGATATTACTACCGCGCTTGAAGAAGCTGGAATTGAGCCGTCTAGACGAGGTGAAACGCTATCGCTCGCTGAATTCGCTTCGCTTTCTGAATCTTTGACAAAAAAAGGAATAGGGAAATAGTTAACTGCTCTTGAAAATAGAGTGGTTTTTTTTATAAACTTGGGAAATACTAACGTTATCGAAAAAAATCGATATTTGCCGAACAAAAAATATTGACATTAGAAGGCGACGCTGATAAAATATTTTATTTGTTTGACTAAAACAGGAGTTTGTGCTACACTAAACATAGTGAGGTGGATGCAAATGCCGAAAACATTAGCTGACATAAAAAGATCGCTTGATTGTCATTTGGGTAAAAGATTGTTGCTGAAAGCGAATGGTGGACGACGTAAGACGATTGAGCGTTCCGGTATTTTAACGGAGACGTATCCTGCTGTTTTTGTCGTAGAACTTGATCAGGACGAGAATTCATTCGAGCGCGTTTCTTATAGTTACGCGGATGTACTCACTGAAACAGTTGAACTGACATTTGAAGATACAGCGGCAGGCAACGCAGTATAAATGGCTTGCTTTTTATAAAGCAGCACACCGGGGAGCCGGCTCAACAGATTCAATTTGAATCTTTTGAGCCGGCTCTTTTTCTTTTGTGATAAAATAAGACAATAATTTATTGCGTATAACATAAAGTAGGTGGACTGAAATGAAGTTAATGATTAAAGCACCAGCGAAAATTAACCTGACGCTTGATGTGCTCCATAAACGGCCGGATGGCTATCATGAAGTGGAAATGATTATGACGACAGTTGATTTGGCTGACCGTCTTGAATTGGAAAGCTTGAATAAAAACGAAATCCGGATTATTTCGCACAACCGGTTTGTACCGGATGACAGCCGAAATCTCGCTTATCAGGCAGCAAAACTGCTGAAAGATCGATATGGTATTAAAACCGGCGTGTCCATTCAAATTGATAAAGTGATTCCGGTCGCAGCAGGGCTGGCTGGCGGAAGCAGTGATGCCGCAGCTGCGTTAAAAGGGCTGAATCAGCTGTGGAATCTTGGCCTGTCACTTGATGAGCTGGCGGAGCTGGGGGCAGAAATTGGCTCGGATGTATCTTTTTGTGTATACGGCGGTACAGCACTTGCGACGGGTCGAGGGGAAAAAATCGAGCATTTACCGACACCGCCAAATTGCTGGGTTGTGCTTGCAAAACCAACGATCGGCGTCTCTACAGGTGAAGTGTATAAAAACTTAAAGCTTGACCGCATGAAACGACCAGATACAAACGCAATGATTGAAGCGATTAAAGAAAACGATTATAACAAAATGTGTCAAAACATGGGGAATGTGCTGGAATCCGTCACTTTGTACGCCCATCCCGAAGTGGCGCTTATTAAAGAGCAAATGATCCGTTTCGGGGCGGATGCCGTGCTGATGAGCGGCAGCGGTCCGACCGTGTTTGGCTTAATCCGCCACGATTCTCGTATGCACCGCGTTTATAATTGCCTGCGTGGATTTTGTGATCAGGTGTACGCAGTGCGCATGCTTGGGGACACGGACTTGGTTGATTAAAACCGTATATTAAGATATATTATAATTAAAATATTCGGTTTTACTCCCCAGGAGGTTTAAATAGAACGATGAAGTTTCGTCGAAGTGAACGTATTATTGATATGACGCATTATTTACTGGAGCACCCGCATCAGCTTGTGTCATTGACCCTTTTTGCGGCAAGATTTGGTTCTGCCAAGTCTTCCATTAGTGAGGATTTGGCTATTATTAAAGAAACATTTGAGAAGCGCGGCATTGGTACGCTTCAGACTGTTCCGGGTGCAGCGGGCGGTGTGAAATTTTACGCACGCGTAGATAAAGAAAGTGCGAAAGAGTTTATCTCAGAGTTATGCCGGCAAATCGAAAATCCGGAGCGTCTTTTGCCAGGCGGCTATTTATATATTATGGATCTGCTCGGAAATCCATCCACAATGAATAAAATTGGCAAGCTGCTCGCATCAGCATATGCAGACAAAAAGATCGACACCGTCATGACGGTTGCCGCGAAAGGCATTCCTATTGCTCATGCAATTGCGGCTCATTTAAACGTGCCGGTTGTTGTCGTGCGCCGTGACAGCAAGGTGACAGAAGGACCGACTGTCAGCATCAACTACGTATCAGGCTCAACAAAGCGTATTCAAGCAATGGTGTTATCGAAACGCAGTTTAAAAGAAGGATCAAAAGTTCTTCTCGTCGATGATTTTATGAAAGGCGGGGGCACAATCAACGGCATGATCAGCTTGCTGGCTGAATTTAATGCCTCCGTAGCCGGAATAGCGGTTCTTGTGGAAGCGGAATATCCGGATTGTCTTATTGATGACTATATTTCACTCGTTAAATTACAAAATGTAAATGAAAAAGATGCCTCCATCTCCGTTGTGGAAGGCAACTATTTTATAAAAAATAATGAGTTTTTACAGGGGGAATCAAAATGAACATCGTCAATACTATAAAAGCACCTGCAGCAATTGGACCGTACTCACAAGGAATTATTGTGAATAACTTGTTTTACAGCTCCGGCCAAATTCCGCTTACAGCAGAAGGCACACTTGTAGAAGGCACAATTGAAGAGCAGACCCATCAAGTATTCGCAAATTTAAAAGCCGTCCTTGAAGAAGCAGGGGCTTCCCTTGAAACCGTTGTGAAAGCAACTGTTTTTCTGTCTGATATGAATGAATTTGCACCGTTTAATGATGTGTACGGGGAATATTTCTCAGCGCACAAGCCTGCCCGTTCATGTGTTGAAGTAGCGCGTCTTCCCAAAGATGTGAAAGTAGAAATTGAAGTTATTGCGCTTGTAAAAGCATAAACCGGCCTTGCGCCGGTTTTTTTGTTCAAATTTTTTTGGTTAAGAAAGAAGGAATATTGCAACAATTATGGAATAAGTAGTTTAGGCTTTTTTAAATACGGGGAAAGGGGGTGAATATGCGTGGAAATAACAGACATAAGATTACGCCGTGTTCAAACAGAAGGCCGGATGAGAGCGATCGCATCCATTACATTTGACGGGGAATTTGTTATTCATGACATTCGCGTCATTGACGGCAATAACGGCCTATTTGTGGCAATGCCAAGCAAACGGACACCGGAAGGAGAATTCCGCGATATTGCGCACCCGATCAATTCCGGAACCCGCGGGAAAATTCAAGATACGGTGCTTGAAGAATATCACCGCGTATGCAAAATGGAGAAAGAAGAACTGGTTGCGCTTGAAGAGGCGTAATTATGTTTTTTATTTCATCAACGTGGCAGCTGCCGCTTTTTTTTTCAGCAAGAGCCTGATTATGTGAGGGCTCTTTTTTGCGTTGTCAAAAATGTGTCATTTTCCTGCTTTGATTGAAATTAATCGGTATTTAAGATATATTCAATAGTGGATAATCAGGTGAGGAGGCCTTTCATGACGAATATTTACGCTGTGATTCTGGCTGCAGGACAGGGAACGCGCATGAAGTCAAAATTGTACAAAGTGCTGCACCCGGTCTGTGGAAAGCCAATGGTAGAACATGTTATTGATCAAATTTCAGGTTTACATACAGAACAAATTGTGACAATCGTTGGTCACGGTGCTGAAAAAGTAAAGGCGCAGCTTGGAGACCGATCTGCTTACGCTCTGCAGGAAGAACAGCTCGGTACAGCACATGCGGTTATTCAAGCGCAGTCGATGTTGGATGGAAAGGAAGGCTGCACGCTTGTTGTGTGCGGAGATACACCTCTCATTCAGACGTCAACAATGGAAGCACTTGTTAAGCATCATCAGGAAACAAACGCAAAAGCGACGATTTTAACGGCTCATGCGGAAAAACCGGATGGATATGGCCGTATTCTTCGTGGAACAGATGGATCTGTTACCCGTATTGTAGAGCATAAAGACGCGTCGGATCAGGAGCGTGCTGTGAAAGAAATTAATACAGGCACGTACTGCTTTGATAATAAAGCATTGTTTGAGGCATTAAAAAATGTTTCAAATGAAAATGTCCAGGGTGAATACTACTTACCAGACGTCATCGAAATTTTAAAAGCGGCCGGTGAAACCGTTTCTGCGTATCAAACAGAAAGCTTTGATGAAACACTAGGCGTCAATGACCGTGTTGCACTTAGTGAAGCAGAACGCCTTATGCGGGCACGAATTAACGAACAGCATATGCGCGCTGGTGTAACCATTATTGATCCGCAAAACACATATATTGGGCCGGATGTTGCCATCGGTTCTGATACAGTGGTTCACCCTGGAACGATTATTTCCGGCACCACATCCATTGGTGAGGACTGTGTCATTGGACCAAACAGTGAAATTTGTGAATGCGAGGTCGGAAATCGGACTGTGATTCGCCAGTCGGCGGCCTTTGACAGCCAAATTGGCTCAGATGTTAACATTGGACCATTTGCACACATCCGTCCAAAGTCATCGCTTGCCAATGAAGTGAAAATCGGCAATTTTGTTGAAGTGAAAAAAGCATCATTTGGCAAAGGCAGCAAAGCGTCTCACTTGAGCTATATTGGTGATGCACAAGTAGGCAGCGATGTGAACATCGGCTGTGGCGCCATTACCGTCAACTACGACGGGAAAAACAAATTTTTAACAACGATTGAAGACGGTGCTTTTATCGGCTGTAATTCGAATCTTGTTGCACCTGTCACCGTAAAAAAAGGTGCTTATGTGGCCGCGGGATCTACGATTACCGACGAAGTGCCGGAAGAATCAATGGCGATTGCCCGTGCCCGCCAAGTGAATAAAGAAAGCTACGTTCAAAAAATCTTTCCGAAAAATGATTAAATTAGGACAGTGGAGGTCATCATGAGCAATCAGTATTTAGATCCAAATTTGAAAATCTTTTCGTTAAATTCCAACCCGGCACTTGCCCAGGAAATTGCGGAATTTATCGGAGTTGAACTTGGCAAATGTTCCGTTACCCGTTTTAGTGATGGAGAAGTACAAATTAACATTGAAGAAAGCATCCGCGGCTGTGATGTGTACATCGTCCAATCCACAAGCGGCCCGGTCAATGAACATTTGATGGAATTGCTCATTATGATTGATGCGTTAAAGCGGGCGTCAGCGAAAACAATCAATGTTGTGCTTCCGTATTACGGCTATGCGCGCCAGGATCGTAAAGCGCGTGCCCGTGAGCCGATTACAGCAAAACTCGTTGCGAACTTGCTTGAGACAGCGGGAACGACCCGTTTGATTACACTGGATCTTCATGCACCACAAATTCAAGGGTTTTTTGATGTCCCGATCGATCATTTAATGGGTGTGCCTATTTTAGGTCAATATTTTCAAGAAAAAGGGCTTAATAACGAAGAAATTGTTATCGTGTCCCCGGATCATGGCGGCGTAACGCGTGCGCGTAAGCTTGCAGACCGTCTTAAAGCACCAATTGCGATTATTGACAAGCGCCGTCCACGTCCGAACGTATCAGAAGTAATGAACATCGTTGGAAACGTTGAAGGGAAAATTGCGATTTTGATCGATGATATTATCGATACGGCTGGCACGATTACACTTGCGGCGAATGCCCTTTCTGAAAGTGGTGCAAAAGAAGTTTATGCTTGCTGTACGCATCCGGTTTTGTCAGGCCCTGCCATGGAACGCATTGAAAATTCGAACATTAAAGAGCTGGTTGTAACAAATTCAATTGCGCTTGCTCCTGAAAAGAAAATAGACAAAGTCGTGGAACTATCTGTTGCGCCGCTCATTGGCGAAGCGATCATCCGTGTTCACGAAGATCAGTCTGTCAGCACCCTGTTTGATTAATCATTACCTGAAACCTGATTCCTTCTAAGGAATTGGGTTTCTTTTTGTGCTGTTCATGTTTATAAATCACCTCCCAGGGGAATACACAATCATGTACACATAAAAAAATGACCGATTTATAAATCAGGAAGGTGAAGATCAGCTATGAGTAAATTACAAGCAAAAAAACGTGAAGGTTTTACGAGGGCAGCATTAACTGAAATTCGTACAGCAGGCTTGTTTCCGGCTGTTATATATGGAAAAGGCGTGGAATCCGAACCGGTGTCCGTTGAAGAATCCGAGTTCATTAAAGTGATCCGTGAAGTAGGAAGAAATGGATTAATTTCACTAGATGTAGATGGAAGCAAGCATGATGTTATTCTGCAGGAATACCAGAAGGATCCGATTAAAGGGTTTATCGTACACGCAGACTTTCTGGCAGTCGACCGTTCATCTGAAATCACCTCCCAAGTGCGTGTAGATATTGAAGGGGAAGCGGTGGGTTCTAAAGAAGGCGGCGTTATTCAACAGCCATTATTCGAGTTAAACGTTACAGCGAAAGTATCAGATTTCCCTGAACATGTATCTGTTGATGTGTCAGAGCTTGCGATTGGTGACTCGATTTCAGTCGGTGATATTCGTGATAAATATGATTTTACGATTGAAAACGAGGACGAAGATACAATTGTTTCTGTTCTTCCTCCACAAAAACTGGAAGAAACAGAAGAAGGTACTGAAGAGGCAAGTGAAACAGAAGCAGAAGCATCTGCTGAAGGCGAAAAAAAAGAAGACTAATCATTTGAATAAAGACGGGCAGATTAATCTGCCTGTTTTTTTTGCATGTGGTCATGTATACTGAAAGTAACTGTGAAAAATTGAGGTGCAATGAAAGATGAAATTAATCGTAGGCCTTGGCAATCCAGGCATGAAATATGCGGAAACACGTCATAATATTGGCTTTGACGTCATTGATGAACTGGCGAAACAGCTGGGCGCCGAATTAACAGAAGCAAAACATAAAGGGATATACGGCATCGCCCGAAAAGGAACGGGAAAAGTCATTTTATTGAAGCCGCTCACATATATGAACTTATCAGGTGAAAGCATTGGTGAAGTGATGCGTTATTACAGCATGGAAACGGATGATGTAATCGTTGTATACGATGACCTTGACCTGCCGCAGGGGAAAATACGGCTTCGGCAAAAAGGCAGTGCTGGCGGCCATAATGGCATCAAATCGACCATTGCCCATTTAGGTACAGATCAATTTAAGCGGATACGGATTGGAATTGGCCGGCCGGATGGCCCAATGAAAACTGTCGATTATGTTCTAGGCAAATTCAGCAGCGATGAGCGAATCGTGATGAATGAAGCGGTAGAAAAAAGCGCGGCAGCTTGTATTCACGCAGTAGACCATTCATTTATTGATGTCATGAATGAATTTAACCAATAAGTTAGGAAAGCACAAGGCGCAAGTCTTTCAGCGACAAGCATAAGACGAGCAATGGCGGAGGCGCTTTTTGCCTCCAGAAGGGCTTGGCTGGCTTAGAGCAAAGTCTTTGCGGCATCACGCCGCAAAGACTTTGTGACTCACATCCTGTGAGCCCTCAAGCTGATGGCGCCTGGAGCTAGAAAATGAAGTAAAAAAGCTTTGGGCGTATGCCCCAAAGCGTTTTTCTGTTTTGGAAAAGGGGGAGCAATCGGGATGAACCATTTACTTGATTTATTTTTAAAAAATGATGAAGCAGTATCTGTCATCAATGGAATGGAACTTGGGATGAAAGAACAGCTGGCCGCAGGTTTGTCCGGTTCACTCCGGGCTGTTTTCGCAGCTGCTGCACACCGAAAGCTTCAAAAACCGGTGATGATTATTACATACAATATGCTTCAAGCTCAAAAACTGTATGACGATATCGTTCAATTTATACCAGAGGAACACGTGTATATGTATGCTGCCAATGAACTGATTGCGGCAGAAATCAGTATTGCCAGCCCGGAGCTGCGCGCACAACGCATTGAGATGCTGAACCATCTGGCACTGCAAGGAACTGGAATATATATTGTGCCTGTAGCTGGATTAAAAAAGCTGCTTCCTTCTAAAGATAGATGGAAGCGACTTCAAAAAACATTTACATCTGGAGAAGAAGTGGAACTGGAGAGCCTAAAACACGAGCTCGTGGAAATGGGTTATGAGCGGGCGGATATGGTGTACGCACCGGGTGAATTCAGCATTCGCGGCGGAATTATTGACCTTTATCCGCTCACGTCTGAGTATCCGGTCCGAATCGAGCTGTTTGACACAGAAATTGATTCCATCCGGACGTTTGCACCGGATACGCAGCGTTCGATTGAAAACATGACCTCTATTTTGATTGGTCCGGCGGCGGAAATGCCGGCTTCAGCGGAAGAACTGGCTGCACTGGCCGGTCGACTTCAGGACGCACTGGATGACACGTTAAAGAAAATCGGCAGCCCGGAAGTGAAAAAGCAGCTATCTTCTTATGTAGGCGCGGATATTGAAAAGTTAAAACAAGGCATCCGCATCAATGAATTAGGCAAATATACGTCTCTTCTT
Source organism: Domibacillus sp. A3M-37 (assembly GCF_024213455.1). Lineage (NCBI taxonomy): Bacteria > Bacillati > Bacillota > Bacilli > Caryophanales > Bacillaceae > Domibacillus > Domibacillus sp. A3M-37. The sequence goes on from NZ_JANAVL010000020.1 coordinate 19,907, forward strand.
TACGATCAAACGGCGCTTGTGACATCATACTTGCCGGAAAGTGGAGTCGTCTTTTTTGATGAAATGAGCCGAATTAAGGAAATTAGTGATTCGTTAGAAAAAGAGGAAGCAGAATGGTATACCACTCTTATTGAAGAAGGAAAAGCAGTTCATGGCTTAACGCTCGCACATACTCTTCAAAAAGCAATTCAGGCAACTGTTCAGCCTTCTGTATATTTATCGTTGTTTATGCGCCAGACAGCTGGCGGGAAGCCGGAAAATATCGTGAATTTTTCCGCCCGCTCAATGCAAAATTTCCATGGTCAAATGAATGTGCTTGAAGGAGAAGTCGAGCGTTGGAAAAAAGCTGGAACAACTGTGCTGTTTTTAGGCGAAACGATGGAACGGGTTGAAAAAATAAAAGCGACACTGAATGATTATGGCATGGAGATCACAATGATTAAAGATCAAAATGAAGTGATCGAAGGTATTGTCCAAACAGGTCCTGGCGCTTTAACATCCGGCTTTGAGTTTCCGCTGTTAAAGATTGCGGTCGTTACGGAGCAGGAGCTGTTTAATAAAAAAGCGCCAAAAAGCAAGAGGCGCCAAAAGCTTTCAAACGCTGAGCGGATCAAAAGTTATTCAGAACTGAAGACCGGCGATTATGTCGTTCATGTAAATCACGGGATCGGGAAGTACCTCGGCATTGAAACGCTCCAAATTAACGGCGTCCATAAAGACTATTTGAAAATTAAATACCAGGGCACAGATGAATTGTTCGTCCCAGTTGAACAAATTGAACTCGTGCAAAAATATGTTGGCTCAGAAGGAAAAGAGCCAAAAATTTATAAGCTTGGCGGCAGTGAGTGGAAACGGGTGAAAAAGAAAGTTGAATCATCAGTTCAGGACATTGCGGATGATTTAATTAAACTTTATGCTGAACGAGAAGCAGCACGCGGTTATGCTTTTTCACCAGACGGGGATATGCAGCGTGAATTTGAAACTGCTTTCCCGTATGAGGAAACAGAGGACCAGCTGCGGTCGATTCAAGAAATTAAGCGCGACATGGAACGTGAACAGCCGATGGACCGCTTGCTTTGCGGCGATGTCGGCTATGGGAAAACAGAGGTAGCGATCCGGGCGGCATTTAAAGCAGCGGCGGATGGCAAACAGGTAGCAATTTTAGTCCCAACAACAATATTGGCCCAGCAGCACTATGAAACGCTGAAAGAACGGCTGCAGGACTTTCCTGTTAACGTCGGCCTGCTTAGCCGCTTCCGCACACGCAAGCAGCAAACAGAAACGCTCAAAGGCTTAAAAGCAGGAACGGTCGATATCGTAATTGGTACGCACCGCCTGTTGTCAAAAGATGTGCAGTATCAAGACCTTGGCCTGCTTGTCGTCGATGAAGAACAGCGGTTTGGTGTCACACATAAAGAAAAAATTAAACAGATGAAAACAAACGTGGACGTGCTGACGTTGACAGCGACGCCAATTCCACGAACACTTCACATGTCGATGCTTGGTGTACGGGATTTGTCGGTTATTGAAACACCGCCCGAAAACCGTTTTCCTGTCCAAACGTACGTCGTTGAGCACAATATTGGTCTTATCCGTGAAGCAGCCGAGCGGGAAATTGCCCGTGGCGGACAAGTTTTTTACTTATACAACCGGGTTGAAGACATTGAGCGGCGTGCCGATGAAATTTCGATGCTCGTTCCAGATGCGCGGGTTGCCTATGCGCACGGCCAAATGACAGAAACAGAGCTTGAAGCCGTTATTCTCGGCTTTTTAGGAGGGGAATCAGACATATTGGTGACAACAACAATTATTGAAACCGGCGTCGATATTCCAAATGTAAATACATTAATTGTTCACGATGCTGACCGGATGGGGCTTTCTCAGCTGTATCAAATCCGCGGGCGTGTCGGCCGGTCCAATCGGGTCGCGTATTCGTATTTTATGTACCGGAAAGACAAAGTGCTATCTGAACCGGCAGAAAAACGGCTTCAAGCAATTAAAGAATTTACCGAGCTCGGTTCAGGCTTTAAAATCGCGATGCGCGATTTATCGATCCGCGGTGCGGGTAATTTGCTTGGATCCCAGCAGCACGGCTTTATCGACTCGGTCGGTTTTGATTTGTATTCACAAATGCTGAAAGAAGCGATTGAACAAAAACAAGGCGGCGATAAAGAGAAAAAGGCGCCTTCATTCGAAGTAGATGTGACCATTGATGCATATATTCCAGATGCGTATATTACGGACAGTGCACAAAAAATTGATATGTATAAGCGGTTCCGTTCAGCGGATTCGTTTGATGAAATAGATGAGCTGAAAGAAGAAATGACCGATCGCTTTGGCGACTACCCGCAAGAAGTGGCGGATTTGTTTACAGTGGCAGAAATGAAAATTTATGCGGCTAAAACGAAGCTGGAATCCATTAAGCAATCAAAAGACACAGTTGCCATTTTAATGAGCGATGAAGGGACAAAAGAAATTGATGGCTCCAAGGTGTTCGCCATTTGCACCAAGTTTGGCCGCATGTGCGGGTTGGGAATGGAAGAACAGCGCCTGAAAATAACGATCGACCCGAAAAAAGCGCCGGAGCAAGGTTGGTTTAATGCTGCATTTGAACTTATAAAAGAGCTGGAAATGGCAAAAAAACAAGTATAGTTTCATGTATAGAATGCTTCCTCCTGAAAGATACTAACGCCAAGAAATGGTTTTGATATTTTGATGGCGAAAGAGAGGCAGTCCATGATGAAAGCTACAGGTATCGTTCGACGTATTGATGATCTTGGCCGTGTGGTTATTCCGAAAGAGATCCGCCGTACACTTCGAATTCGAGAAGGGGATCCGCTGGAGATTTTTGTAGATCGTGACGGCGAAGTCATTTTAAAAAAATATTCACCTTTTACAGAACTGGGTGATTTTTCGCAGGAATATGCAGAAGCACTGCATGACAGCCTGCACTACGCAGTGCTTATTTGTGACAAAGATACCGTTATTTCTGCTGCGGGTGTGAAAAAGAAAGACTTTGTAGAACGAAAAATCGGTCCGATTGTGGAATCGGTCATTCAGGAAAGGCGTTCAGCTGAAAGCAATGAGCGGCGTGATGTTGAATTAACCGATGGCCGCACAGTAGAAACTGAATCGTATTTTATAACACCGATCATTGCAGCTGGTGACACCATTGGAGCTGTTGTTTTATTTTCAGAAGAACGTTCAGCCGGTGAGGCTGAACAAAAAGCGGCGTTCGTCGCTGCGGCTTTTTTCGGTAAACAAATGGAGCATTAATCCGGCATCCCTTATAGGGAGCCGGATTTTTCTTTTCAAACAGGATAAAAATGAGTAAAGTAGTCACTGAGGTGGTCGCGTGGAAACAGAGAAGTCATTATTAAAAGGAGCGGTTTTGCTGACAATCGCCGCGTTATTTGTAAAAGTGTTAAGCGCGGTGTACCGTGTGCCTTTTCAAAATATAGTTGGGGATACCGGTTTTTATATTTATCAACAAGTGTATCCGTTTTACGGAATTGCCGCAGGGCTTGCTGTTTCCGGTTTTCCGGTTATATTATCCCGTATAGTGGCAAAGGCGGATGAACGGAGAAGTCAGGTGGCTGTCCATACCGCTTTTATAACAATTGGTATGATGGGTTTTATCGCTTTTTTATTGCTTTTTTTCAGCTCCGGGTGGATGGCCTCATCAATGGGTGATGAAGCACTGAAGCCGCTCATTCAATGCAGTGCGTTGTTTTTTTTATTTGTTCCGTATATTGCGGTGAAGCGGGGAACGTTTCAAGGAAGCGGCAATATGGCACTGACAGCCTCCTCTCAAATGGCGGAACAGTCTGTTAGGATCGTGGCTATTTTACTTTTCTCAGCTTATGCTGTTTTGTCGGGTAGAACACTGTATGAAGCGGGACTTGGTGCTGTTATTGGATCACTGTTCGGAATGGCAGTATCTGCTTTTGTCGTTTGGCAGTACAGCCGAAAGCAAAAGCGGAGTATTTTGTTTCTGTTTGACCGCAGGACAGCTGTGGAGATTATCACACGCGGGACGGCGGTTTGTTTGTCTGCATTGACGCTTGTTTTTTTACAGCTGGCAGATTCTTTTCAAGTGTACAGCGGACTAATTGACTCTGATATGGCGGCAGCGGACGCGAAAAAGTGGAAAGGTATTTTTGATCGCGGCCAGCCGTTGCTGCAGCTTGGTGTTGTGGCAGCTGTGTCTATTTCATTAACTATTGTTCCACTGATTTCGAAAGCATGGAAAGAACAAAACCAAAAAGCGGAAGCCGCATTCAGCCAGCTGGCGCTGCGTGTCAGTTTTGCGCTCGGTCTCGCCGCTTCTGCCGGTCTGGCTGCTGTTATGATTCCGCTGAATACGATGCTTTTTAAAACGGCGGATGGCTCAGGATTTTTAGCTGTTTTTGGATTATCGATCTTTTTTTATTCATTGATGGCGGTAATGAACGCGGTTTTTCAAGGAAGAGGAAATGACTGGATACCCGCCGCAGGAACCGTAATCACGGTCGCTGTCAAATGGGGAGCAAACGCACTTTTAATTCCAGGATACGGATTGTACGGTGCCGCATTTGCGACAGCAGGTTCGCTTCTAGCCGGTGTTTGTTTTTTGTCGGTTATGTGGAAAAGAAAGTGTGCGCCGCTTTTAACGCATGTATTCGTCTTTAAAACAACGGCAGCCGTGCTCCTAATGGCGTTAGTAGTTTTTCTCTTTATCCAACTTATTATTCCAACAGATGCAGGGAGAATATGGAACGGGGCTGCTGCCATAAGCGGAGCGCTTCTCGGTGCCTGTTTGTTTTTTGTTTTCATGATAAAATGGAGAATATGGAATGATGACGACTTGCGTATCCTGCCGTTTGGTGAAAAGCTGGCAAAACGGGCAGAAATGCGGACTAAAAGGAAGTGACGGAAAGTTGACGAATCAAATAACGATTGTCGGCCTTGGTGCGGGCGATCTGAATCAAATGCCACTTGGCGTATACCGGCTGCTGAAACAGGCAAAAACCGTTTGGCTCCGGACGATGGAGCATCCGGCTGTAGCAGAATTAAAAAAAGAAGGCATTCAGTTTGAAAGCTTTGATGCTATTTACGAAAAGCATGACCGGTTTGAAGCGGTATACGATGAGATTGTAGCAGAACTTTTAGAAAAAGCCATCCACGAACCCGTTATCTATGCGGTTCCCGGCCATCCAATGGCGGCGGAAAAAACGGTTCAGCTTTTACTTGAGCGAAAACGGGCAGAAAAAGCGGATGTTGTTATTGCCGGCGGACAAAGCTTTCTTGATGCTTTGTTTACAAGTGTAGAAATTGACCCGGCAGATGGCTTTCAACTGCTTGATGGTACAGCCTTACACCGGGATGACCTTCATATTTTCAGCCACATTATTATTGCCCAAGTATATGATTCACTCGTCGCTTCAGACGTGAAGCTGACCCTGATGGAAAAGTACCCGGCCGAACATGAAGTAACGGTTGTAACAGCGGCCGGAAGTGAGCATGAAGTGATTCGGACCGTGCCGCTTTATGAGCTTGATCACGGGATGGAACTAAACAACTTAACGAGCGTGTACGTGCCGCCTGTCCAAAAAGAAGATAATACATATCGTGAATTTTCGGTGCTGCGCGGTATTATTGCACGTCTTCGGGACCCGGAGAATGGATGCCCTTGGGATCTTAAACAAACACATGCTTCTTTAAAAAAGTATTTGCTTGAAGAAACGTATGAACTATTTGAAGCGATCGATAATGAAGACGACGGTGAAGTGGCTGCTGAGCTTGGTGATGTTTTGCTTCAAGTGCTCCTGCACGCACAAATCGGTGAGGATGAAGGTATGTTCTCAATCGATGATGTTATTGAATCGACTTCGGCAAAAATGATTCGCCGGCACCCACACGTGTTTGGTGAATCCACAGCAGAAACAGCTGAGGATGTAAAAGCGAACTGGCAGGAAATTAAAGCTGCAGAAAATGGACATAAGCGAGAAAAAGTGCTCGATGGCATTCCGAAAGGGCAGCCAGCGATGATGGAAGCATACGACCTTCAAAAAAAAGCGGCGAAAACAGGCTTTGACTGGCCGGATGCAGCGGGTGCGATTGCTAAAGTAAAAGAAGAATGGGCCGAATTTCTGGTGGAAACGGAATCGGACCAGCCGGACAAGCTGCGAGAAGAATTTGGCGACGTCCTTTTTACCCTTATTAACGTAGCCCGTTTTTACGATATTCATCCAGAAGAAGCGCTTGAGGCAATTAACCGCAAGTTCCGCCGCCGCTTCAGCTTTGTAGAAGAGCGTGTCCTCGAGAGCGGCCGTCGGTTTTCGGATTTTACCCTTCATGAATTGGATTCATTTTGGGATTTAGCTAAACAGGAGGAAAGAAAATGAGACTCGATAAATTTTTAAAAGTGTCCCGGATTATTAAACGGCGTACGCTGGCTAAAGAAGTGGCGGATCAAGGCCGAATTTTGATTAACGGAACAGAAGGAAAAGCGAGTTCAACTGTAAAAGCAGGCGATGAGCTGACGATCCGTCTTGGTCGTCATATCATGACCGTGAAAATTGAAAAATTGCTTGATACAACGAAAAAAGAAGAAGCAGCCGGCATGTATACACTTCTTAAAGAAGAACAGCTGGGCGACTAATCGAAAGCATCCGTTTAAGGCGGGTGTTTTTTTCATGAAATGGGCTTTCTATGCATAGCATTTCTATAAAGGGGATGGATGCAATGGACATAAGACAAAGCCATACCGTAAAAATGGACGGGCGTAAAATGATTGAGTTAACGGGTGTTATGCAGGTGGAACGGTTTGACAGCACGGAATTTTTACTCGAAACAGTCATGGGGAAGTTAAAGATTCGCGGCACGGGCCTGAAGATGAAGCATTTTGATACGGTCAAGAAAGAAGCAGCCATTGAAGGACGCATCACGGCTTTTATGTACGTTGAAGGCGGTTTGGGAAAATCATTCTTTAAACGGTCAACATGAGCCTCGGTACGCAGTTTGATACAGCTATTGCAATGCTTGGGATGGGGATTTGTTTCGGGTTAATGGCTGAAATTTATCACCGCATCCGTCCGAAAACAAAAGGTGTTGTCTTTTTGACGGATGTGCTGTTTTGGATCAATTATGCCGTTTTGTTATTCGTTTCTTTATACTATGTAAACGATGGCATTGTCCGGCTGTCTTTTTTTCTTTTTTGGCTGGCTGGCTGCATGATGTATATAACAGGGCTGCGGCGTTTTATTCTTCCGCTTGTGGATGGTCTTTTTTTCTGTATTCGCTTTTTATATCGAGTCGTCTATGGAATTATTCGAATATTTTTTGTGATTCCAATCCTTTTCATCGCAAAATGTACGCTTTCCCTTGCCAGAATGAGTAAGTTTCTATTATTATGGGTGGTAAAGGTACTGATCGTGCGGCCGTGGACGGCAATTGTCCGCATGAAAAAATAAATGTTGGAGGAACGTCGATGCGCGGATTAAATAAAGAAAAAGTAGCTTCCTTAAAAAATGCCTTTGTCATGAGCGAAGAAAAAAGATCCATGTTTAAGATGCAGCATAAGCGAAAATTAATGCGCAGGCTTGCTGCGTTTACTGCAGTGACACTAATTATTCTCGGTACCCTTCTATCGGGTTTGATCACACAGACCGGCAGTTTAAAAGAGAAAGAACAGGAGCTTGCGGAGGCGAAATCAACGCTGTCTGGGCTTGAGCAGCAGCAAAAGCAATCCGAAGAAGAGTTGGTCCGCCTGCAAGATGATGAGTATATTGCAGAGCTTGCTCGGAAAGACTATTTTTTGTCAGATGATGGAGAAATTATCTTCAATATACCCGAGGAAAACGAAAATGTACAAAATACAGAACAGTAAAGAAAGCAGTGTCATGTTGACACGCTTTTTTTACGTACTATAATAATAAGTAAGGTTCGAACAATTTTAAGGAGGAACAAATTTTTTATGTCAATCGAAGTGGGCAGCAAGTTACAGGGTAAAGTAACCGGAATTACAAAATTTGGCGCATTCGTACAACTGCCAGAAGGTTCGACGGGTCTCGTCCATATTAGTGAAGTGGCAGATAATTACGTCAAAGATATCAACGATCATCTAACAGTTGGCGATGAAGTGGAAGTAAAAGTTTTGAATGTGGAGAAAGATGGCAAAATCGGCTTATCGATTCGAAAAGCAAAAGATAACCCGCCACCGCAGCAAACGCAATATCGTCCGCGTCCACAGCGTCAGGGTGATTTCCGAAAAGGACCGCGCGGCGGAGGACAGCCGCCAGTCGAAAACTTTGAATCGAGAGTGGCCCGTTTCTTAAAAGACAGTGAAGAACGCATCTCAACATTAAAGCGTCAAACAGACTCACGCCGAGGCGGAAGAGGCGGAAGACGCGGATAACGCTGCTCCCTGTCGATCCCATATATACGCAATAAACATTTATTTTAAAGTCCCGAATAGTATAATTCGGGACTTGTTTTCATTTTTGGATGAAAGGAAGCGAATCAGAAGCATTTCCCTTTAAAGGACCAACTATTGCTCTAAGTGAAAAATCGGGAGTAGGCTATAATTTTGTGAAAAATAGCAGAGGGTGAGAGAAACGATTCGATAGGAGCGTCTGGGTAAGGTAAAAGAGTACACAGATGCAAAACAATAGGTCCAATAAAAAAGATCGGTGAGCAAATGCTCACCGATCTTTTTTGCTGTATGACCCCTACGGGATTCGAACCCGTGTTACCGCCGTGAAAGGGCGGTGTCTTAACCGCTTGACCAAGGGGCCGTTATGAGACTGAAGTAATGTAATGTCTAGCTGCGTTCGCCAGAAGCTCGGAGGCTCACAAGAGGTGAGTCACAAAGGTGTTGCGACAGGACGTCGCATTCTTAACCTTTGTTCATCTCTTATGCCTATCGCTCCTGAGCGGGCAAACTCCGCTTTTCTTTTATAGCGGCGGAGGGGATCGAACCCCCGACCTCACGGGTATGAACCGTACGCTCTAGCCAGCTGAGCTACACCGCCAAATTGTGTGTGTCTGTAACAGCACAAAATCTATAATAACGGCGGGATGATAAAAAGTCAATATTATTTTCAATAAATGTTCATTATAATTTTGTCGAACGATTTTTCCAGCTTATTTCCTTCGTTTGACAAAGTTTGAGCAAACGATCTTTTATACTTCACGGTAACGATTAAAAAGGAGTGGTTTTGTGCAAAGAGCGGAGCAGGGAATGACGGGGGAAGCGGTTCTAGGCCAAGGATGGGAAAAGGGATTTGCGGGGAAAACGGCCTTTATCCTCCTGGATCGCGGATGGATTTTGGTGCCGGCTGGCTTTTTATTTGGACGAGCATTGCTGCTTTCGCAACTGTCGCCATTTGCGCTTTCCTTTTTTGTAGCGGTATTTATGTTGAAAAAAGATGTGGCACCGCGGGTATTTTTAGCTGTACTGGCCGGAGCACTTTCGATTTCACCGATACAGGCATCAAGTGCCTTCGCTTTGTTGTTTTGTTTTCTTATCCTCCACCGGGTATTTCGTTCACTTCATAAAGGAGAAACAGCGCCCGTTCCTTTTTTCGTCTTTTTTACGACTCTCGCCGTGAAAAGTATCTTTTCTTATGTATTAAATGGATCGGAATTTATACCAGCGTATGATTTAGTACTGGCGGCGGTAGAGGCTTCACTTGCATTCGTCCTGACGCTTATTTTTATGCAGTGCATGCCGTTTTTATCCCTTTCCGGACGAATTCGGACGTTGAAAACGGAAGAATGGATCAGTCTTTTGATTGTTTTTGCTTCCGCGGCAACAGGGATGGCTGGGTGGGTGATCGGTGGTCTGGAGGCAGATCATATTGCCGCAAGATATTTGGTTACGGCTATTTCTTTTTTATCTGGGGCGGCATTTGGATCAGCAGCCGGTGTTGTCAGCGGGCTTATCTTAAGCTTGGCCGGCGTCAATGATTTTCATGAAATGAGTATTTTGGCATTCGCCGGTTTGCTGGGGGGCTTATTTAAAGAATGGAAACGGGGCGGCGCAATTGCAGGCTTGATGACAGCAACAGTGCTGGCTGGTTTTTATGGAGAGGGAAACTTGACAGATATGGCTACTTTGTATGAATCAGCCGCCGCCGCCATTTTATTATGCTTAACGCCGAAAACATGGACAGACCATCTGTCAAAATTAATACCGGGTACAACAGAGCATTCGATTGAACAGCAGCGTTATTTGCGAAAAGTACGGGATGTAACAGCCAATCGAATGGAGCAGTTTTCAGATTTGTTTGATGCGCTTGCAGGCAGCTTCTCACAGTCCGGTCATCATCACGAAACAGCCGAACGAGAAGTGGATTTGTTTTTAAGCGGCATTACCGAAAAAACATGCCAGACCTGCTTTAAAAAAGAACAGTGCTGGGTGTATCAATTTGATGAGACATACAAGCTGATGAAAAACATATTGGAGGACGCGGATACAGGGACTGATTCGCTTTCTCCTCATTTAGCAAAAGAATTAGAGGATTACTGTTTCCGCCCTGCCCGTGTTGAAGCGGAAATTCGTTCTCAGCTGACGTATTACCGGGCGAATAAAAAGCTGAAACAGCAAATGAAAGAAAGTCGGAAAATTGTCGCCGATCAGCTTGAAGGAGTCTCGAAAGTGATGAGAGACTTTGCAGGTGAGATGAAGCGGGAAGAAGAAACGCACATTTCACAAGAAGAAAAAATTACAACAGCGATTGAATCATTTGGGATGGAAATTACAGATATTAGCGTTTTCAGTGTTCAAAAAGGAGCAGTTGATATTGAAATGACCATTCCTCATTCAAGAGGACACGGGGAAAGCGAAAAAATTATTGCACCTATTCTTTCTGATCTTCTAAATGAGTACATCATTGTTGTAGATGAGCAGCATGATGGCTCAGGCATCAGAAGTATTTTTCGTTCCGCTAAAGCGTTTCGGGTCGTGACTGGACTTGCTCATGCAGCAAAAGGCGGCGGTCTCATATCCGGTGATTCTTTTTCAGCCATTGAAATTGGAACGGGGAAATTCGCTCTTGCGATCAGTGACGGAATGGGCTATGGGGGCCGGGCGCACGATGAGAGCAGTGCCACGATCAGCTTGTTAAAACAAATTCTACAGTCCGGCATTGAGGAAACGGTGGCGGTCAAATCAATTAATTCTATTTTGTCTTTGCGAACGAACGATGAAGTGTTTTCTACACTGGATTTGGCGATTATTGACCTTCAAGACGCACGTACTGTTTTTTTAAAAGTTGGCTCATCACCAAGTTTTATTAAACGGGGTGACCAAGTGCTGAAAGTAGAAGCGGGCAATGTGCCGATTGGTATTTTGCAGCAGTTTGAAGTGGAAACGGTTCAAGAACAATTAAAATCAGGTGATTTGCTTATTACGATGAGTGATGGTGTTTTTGAAGGAGCAGACTTCATTGAAAATGCCGAGATGTGGATGAAAAGAAAAATCAAATCAATCGAAACCAACGATCCTCAAGACTTTGCTGATTTATTGATGGATGAAGTGATGCGGACGCAATCGAATGAAATAAAAGATGATATGACGCTTTCAGTCGCACGCATCGAACACAATGTGCCGGAGTGGGCAGCGATCCCTGTGTATGATATTAAACCGTCTGAAAAAACAAAAAAACGGTCAACACGACGCCGGGCTGTATAAAATCATCTTTTTCAGTCCAATATGAAGAAAACGAATGAGAGGCGGGGACAATCATGAACATGGGCACAATTAAGCAATTGCTTTTATTAACAGATGGCTGTTCCAACACGGGAGAGGATCCGGCGATGATAGCAGCTTTTGCCCGGCGGCGAGGCATTACAGTTAATGTCATCGGCATTGTTGAGGACAGCGAAAGCGATTCGGGGCTGGGTGAAATTGAAGCGATTGCAAAAGCGGGCGGGGGCGAGAGCCGGATTGTGCAAGCTGCTTCTTTATCTGAAACAGTTGTCAACGTCACAAGGCAGGCAATGACGGGTACAATTTACAACATTATCAACGAAGAGCTTCGGGGCATTTTAAATAAAGAAACAAACGTGGAATTATTGCCGCCGGCAACGAGAAGCGAGATTGCGGAAAAAGTGGAGGACATCAGCGAAGAAGCCGCACTTGAGCTGCTTGTCCTTACCGACATGAGCGCCAGTATGAAAATGAAGCTGCCTGCTGTTAAAGAAGCGCTTTACGATTTGTCTATGACAATGCAGTCCCGGATCGGTCCGTCTTCTTTTTCATTATGGACATTTCCTGGGAAATACAGCGCGGCAGAAGAGCGGATTGGCTGGACGACTCATGCAAATAAATTGGCAGAATCGTTCCCGCAGCTTTTATCTGGTGGTATTACACCGACGGGTCCCGCCATCAGACAAGCACTTTCTTCATTTTTGGAAATGGATGAATACGATGAAAAATCGATATGACGCAAGGCCCGGCGATTTGATTAAAGGAAAGTGGACAGGGCACGTGTGGCAGGTAGAGCGGGAAATTGGCCGCGGGGCAAACGGAATTGTTTATCTTGTAAACGGGAAAGTCGGGCAGGCCGCGCTAAAATTTGCAGACTCCGCTTCTGTTGCGTCTGAGACGAATGCATTGACAGCACTTGAGCGGGTCAGGGGAACATCTCCCGGCCCTTTTTTCATTGAAGCGGATGATACAGAAAAAAAGGGCGTCATTTATCCGTTTTACATTATGGAGTATATTAATGGGCCGATGCTTCATACATTTATAAAAGAGAAAACAGATGAATGGGCGATTATCCTCCTTATTTGGCTGCTTAATTTTCTCGAACCGCTTCATAAGTCAGGCAGTGTCATGGGCGACTTAAAGCCGGAAAATTTTATTGTAGCCGACAGGGGACAAACGGTACGAGCAGTGGATGTAGGAGGAATTACAAAGTTTGGACGGTCCGTGAAAGAATATACAACACTTTACGACCGGGCAGCATGGCAGGCCGGAACGAGAAAATCGGAGCCTTCCTACGATTTATTTGGTGCTGCGGTACTCGCCATCGCTCTTGTACATAAACAGCTCGTTCAAAAAGCGCTGGGTGATACAGGCAAACTGGAGGATATTGTTCAGTCATCACCTGCCCTGCAATTAATTGCACCCGTTTTAATAAAAGCATTCAACAATGAGTATGATAGTGCTTTGTCGATGAAAAAAGAACTGCTTCTTTGTTTTACCAAAAAGAATACAACGAGGCAAAGTCGAAAACAGACAATATCGTTTTCGAAAAAATGGATGGTCTTTGCGGGTGCTTTTGCCGCCATCCTTACGCTGTTTTTGTTACACTAAAAAGAAAAAGCAGAGAGGCGGCGCAGGGGCTGTGCATTTTTTTGAAGAAAACGTAAAGCAGTTTATGGAAAAAAAAAGAATGGTTGAATGGGGGGATCATGTGGCCGTCGCGGTCTCAGGGGGGATTGACTCGATGGCACTTCTTTCTTTGTTGCACAAACAGCGAACGAGGCTTGGTATTTCCGTCAGTGCTATTCATGTGGATCATATGCTTCGAGGCTGTGAATCGTATGAAGATTTGCGTTTTGTTGAATCGTTTTGCCGGGAAAGAGATATTTCTTTTTTTGGCAGGAGAGCAGATGCTCAGCATGAAGCGGATGTGTCACGAATTGGTATTCAAAAAGCAGCCCGGCATGTGCGGTACGCTCTTTTTGAACAAGGAATGGACGAGCTCGGCGCTAATAAGCTGGCAATGGCTCACCATGCCGATGACCAGGTGGAAACGGTCTTGATGCAGCTGACGCGGGGCGGACATACACAGACAGGCATGCCAGCGATTCGTTCGTTTGCCGGGGGCCAGCTTATTCGTCCATTTTTAGCGGTTACGAAAGAGGATATTGGGGCTTATACATTCGAAAACTCGATCGCCTATCGTGAAGATCCAAGCAATAAAAAAGACACATATACGAGAAATCGGTTCCGGCATCAGGTGCTGGCATTTTTAAAAAAGGAAAATCCAAAAGCCTCTTTTCATATTCAGCATTTTGCGGAAGGACGTCAGGAAGATGAGTGTTTGCTGCGCGCGATGGCGGAGGAACAAATAAAGAATATGACAATCTGGAAACAAGAATCCGTGTCACTGCAAATCAAGCCGTTTCAGGAGGTGCCTCTGCCTTTACAAAAAAGGGCGATTCATCTAATATTAAACTATCTTTATCATGGAAAAACAGCGTTTTCTTTTCTACATATTCAACACATTTTACAACTGCTTCAAACAACCGCCCCATCAGGGAGATTAAACCTTCCATCATGTCTTTCTGTACGCAAAATAAACGAGCAGTGCGTCTTTGCCTACGAAACGGATGATGAACCGGACTGTGACCCCAATCTTCTGTTTGTGGAAGATCGGCTGTACCGGCGGGGCGTTGGCACATTTACGCTGACAAACAACAGCGGATGTCCGGACGGAGCAGATTGTTTTCGTTTGAATCCTGATACGCCAATTCCGATTTGTATCCGGATGCGGCAGGATGGGGATCGGATTCAGCTGAAAGGAATGAATGGTTCTAAAAAGCTTGCGCGGCTTTTGATTGATGAAAAAGTTCCACTTGCATACCGAGGCCACATTCCAGTTGTAACGGATGCGAACGGCACGATCCTGTGGATACCGGGAATCCGCAAGTCGATTCACGAAGGGGACGGGCCGCTGCTGTTGATTTATGAAAAGGAATGAACCAATTTTGGGAGGAAAATCTATTGTTACGTAACGATATCGAAGAAGTATTGATTTCGGAAGAGGCAATACAGGTGAAAGTGAAAGAGCTTGGAGCTCAATTAACAGAAGAGTACAAAGATCGTTTTCCTCTTTTCGTCTGTGTACTAAAAGGTGCAATGCCTTTTATGTCTGATTTGGTAAAACGTGTGGATACCCATCTTGAAATAGACTTTATGGACGTTTCGAGCTATGGCGCATCGACCGTTTCATCTGGAGAAGTAAAGATCGTGAAAGATTTGAACACGTCTGTGGAAGGTCGTGATGTATTAATCATTGAAGACATTATCGACAGTGGATTGACATTAAGCTATCTGGCAGAGCTTTTTCATTACCGAAAAGCAAAGTCTGTGAAAATTGTCACCCTTCTAGACAAACCTACTGGACGAAAAGCGAAAATTAAAGCAGACACAATTGGTTTTACAGTTCCGGACGCATTTGTTGTTGGGTACGGTCTTGATTACGCAGAACGCTACCGGAATCTTCCATATATCGGTGTTTTAAAACCAGCTATTTACACAGCGGCCGAAGAGGAATAAACGTTCAGAATGAATAGGCTAAAAGAAGGTTCAAATAGTTGTAACACCAACTTTTTGTATGATAACATTGCATATAGTCAGTTTTTCTCGGGAGGAGGTAAGGAATGAACAGAATTTTTCGATACACTATATTTTATTTACTAGTTTTTCTTGTGATTATTGGTGTTGTCAGTTATTTCAACAACAATAACGCACCGACGAATAACGTCACATACAATGAATTCCTGACATCGCTTGAACAGGATGACGTTGAAAAATTCACGATTCAGCCTGAACGCGGTGTTTATGAAATACGCGGCCAATTAAAAGGTGCAGAGGAAAGTGAAGTGTTTGTTGCTTACGTAACAGGCAACGATACGATGCTGAACCAAATTAATGAGGCATCTCAAGGCACGACGGCGGAAGTTCTTCCAGCCAAAGAAACAAGCGGGTGGGTTCAGTTTTTCACAACGATTATCCCATTCCTCATTATCTTTATTTTCTTCTTCTTCTTACTGAACCAGGCACAAGGCGGCGGTGGCGGCCGTGTGATGAACTTCGGTAAAAGTAAAGCGCGTCTTTACAACGATGAAAAGAAAAAAGTCCGGTTTAACGATGTAGCCGGAGCAGATGAAGAAAAGCAAGAACTTGTCGAGGTCGTTGAGTTTTTAAAAGACCCGCGCAAATTCACGGAGCTTGGCGCCCGCATTCCAAAAGGGGTTCTGCTTGTAGGGCCTCCAGGTACTGGTAAAACATTGCTTGCAAAAGCTGTTGCCGGTGAAGCAGGCGTGCCTTTCTTCTCGATCAGTGGTTCCGACTTCGTTGAAATGTTCGTCGGTGTCGGTGCATCCCGTGTACGGGACTTGTTCGAAAATGCAAAGAAGAACTCGCCTTGTATCATTTTTATCGATGAAATTGATGCAGTTGGACGTCAGCGTGGTGCAGGACTTGGCGGCGGTCATGATGAACGAGAGCAAACCCTGAACCAATTGCTTGTTGAGATGGATGGTTTCAGTGCGAACGAAGGCATCATTATGATTGCTGCAACAAACCGCGCGGACATTCTAGATCCAGCCCTTCTTCGCCCGGGCCGTTTTGACCGTCAAATTACGGTTGATCGTCCGGATGTAAAGGGTCGTGAAGAAGTCCTTCGTGTTCATGCAAGAAACAAACCGCTCCACGAATCCGTTGATTTAAAAGCAATCGCGCAGCGGACACCTGGATTTTCCGGTGCAGATTTAGAAAACTTATTGAACGAAGCCGCGCTCGTTGCTGCTCGTACTGATAAAAAGAAAATTGACATGACAGACGTCGATGAAGCGACAGACCGTGTTATTGCAGGGCCTGCGAAAAAGAGCCGCGTCATTTCTAAGAAAGAACGGAAAATTGTTGCATTCCATGAAGCGGGCCACACGGTCATCGGGCTTGTGCTTGATAATGCAGATATCGTTCATAAAGTAACGATCGTTCCGCGCGGTCAGGCTGGCGGCTATGCCGTTATGCTGCCGAGAGAAGACCGTTATTTCATGACAAAGCCAGAGCTTCTTGATAAAATCACCGGCCTCCTCGGCGGCCGTGTAGCAGAAGACATTATCTTTGGTGAGGTATCAACTGGCGCTCACAATGACTTCCAGCGTGCGACAGGCATTGCCCGCCGCATGGTCACGGAATTCGGAATGAGCGACAAGCTTGGACCGCTTCAATTTGGACAGTCGCAAGGGCAAGTATTCTTAGGCCGCGACTTTAATAGCGAACAAAATTATTCTGACCGGATTGCCTATGAAATTGATACGGAAATCCAGACGATTATTAAAGAGTGCTATGCGAGAGCAAAACAAATTTTAACGGAGAATCGCGATAAGCTTGAACTCATTGCAAACACGCTCCTTGATATTGAAACGCTTGATGCAGCACAAATTAAGCATTTATCTGATCACGGTACACTGCCTGAGCGTAACTACAGCGACACAGATGGCGAGCTTGTGAAAGACAATGCGGAACAAACCGGAGAAACAGCGGAGACAGAAGGAACACCAGCGACAGAAACGACAAACTTGCCGGCTGATGCGGCTGATGGATCCCAAGTGCGCGACGATCTCCAAAACCCACCGAATAGCGGCGGGCCAAAAGTGTAACAAAGAAGGCGTCCGAAAAGAACTCTTTTCGGGCGTCTTTTCTCTTCTTTTTTAGGAGGGTATGTTATGATAAAACTCGAAAATTAGACGGACAGGTGTGGTGAAGGTGATTTTTGTACTGGATGTAGGGAATACCAATACTGTGCTCGGTGTATACGAAGGGGAAACGTTGAATCATCACTGGCGCATTGAAACGAACCGGAATAAAACCGAAGATGAATACGGAATGATGATCAAGAGCTTGTTTCAGCATGACGGCCTGCAGTTCGAACAAATCGAAGGGGTCATTATTTCCTCTGTCGTTCCGCCAATTATGGCGGCACTGGAGCGTATGTGTGAAAAGTACTTTCACGTAAAGCCGCTTGTCGTCGGTCCCGGTGTGAAAACCGGGTTAAACATTAAATATGAAAATCCGCGTGAAGTCGGAGCAGACCGTATTGTAAATGCAGTTGCGGGTATTCATGAATATGGTACGCCGCTGATCATCGTCGATTTCGGTACAGCGACAACCTACTGCTATATTGATGAAAGCAGCCATTACATGGGTGGGTTAATCGCGCCGGGAATCGGTATTTCCACTGAAGCACTTTATACACGTGCGTCGAAGCTGCCACGCATTGAAATTACAAGGCCGGAAGCAGTGGTCGGAAAAAATACAGTTTCAGCGATGCAAGCGGGGATTTTATATGGGTATGTCGGACAGGTAGAAGGCATCGTCAGCCGGATAAAAAAAGAAAATAATACGAATCCTACGGTTATCGCTACAGGCGGTCTGGCCGGCTTGATTGCCAAAGAATGCAGCATGATTGATATTGTCGATTCGGATTTAACGTTAAAAGGACTCTTGTTAATTTATAAACGAAATGTATGAAAGGAAGAGGATTGTGAGCGATTATTTAGTGAAGGCATTGGCTTTTAATGGCCAGGTGCGTGCATACGCAATAGATACAACGGAAACAATTGGTGAAGCGCAAAGAAGGCACGGCTCGTGGCCGACGGCATCCGCAGCACTTGGACGTGCAATGACAGCGGGTGTCATGATGGGTGCGATGATGAAAGGAAATGAAAAAATCACCTTGAAAATTGAAGGCGGGGGCGAAGCGGGACGAATTCTTGTCGATAGCGACGCCAATGGAAATGTGCGCGGCTACATTACACGTCCGCAAACGCATTTCGATTTAAATGAGCAAGGGAAACTGGACGTCCGCCGGGCTGTTGGGACAGAGGGCATGCTGACAGTCGTTAAAGACCTGGGCCTTCGCGAAAATTTCAGCGGCCAGACGCCGATCGTCTCTGGAGAGCTTGGAGAAGACTTTACGTATTATTTCGCCGTTTCCGAGCAAGTTCCATCCTCTGTGGGAGTTGGCGTGCTTGTAAATCCAGACAACACCATTTTAGCGGCTGGCGGGTTTATTATTCAGCTTATGCCAAATACAGATGATGCGACGATTGCCATTTTAGAAGAACGCATCACAACGATGGAGCCGGTCTCAAAGCTCATTGAACGCGGTTTGACGCCAGAGCAGCTTTTAAACTATATTCTTGGTGAAGAAAACGTCAAATTTTTAGAAACAATGCCAGTTCAATTTGAATGTACATGCTCTAAAGAGCGGTTCGGCAATGCGATGATCAGCCTGGGTCGTCAAGAAATTCAAGAAATGATTGATGAGGACGGCGGCGCAGAAACGCAATGCCATTTCTGCAATGAAATATTTCACTTTTCGAAAGAAGAACTTGAACATTTAAAACAAGAGGTATAATTTAAAAAAACCTGTCTATTTTGGCAGGTTTTTTGTATACCATTCCCGAAATTATATCAAAGTAATTGACTTTTCAATCAAAAGCTGGTAAATTCTATATAACCAATGAAAATACTCGGCATTTAAAATGGAGGTAACAAATTAATGGTACGTGTAGCGAATTCAGTAGCCGATTTAGTCGGCCAAACACCAGTTGTGAAATTAAACAACGTTGTAAGTGAAAACAGTGCAGATGTTTATGTAAAGCTTGAATACATGAACCCGGGCAGCAGTGTAAAAGACCGGATCGCACTTGCTATGATTGAAGCGGCAGAGAAAAAAGGCAATTTACAGCCGGGCGGCACATTAATTGAGCCGACAAGCGGCAACACAGGAATTGGTCTTGCGATGATCGCAGCGGCAAAAGGCTATAAAGCGATTCTTGTTATGCCTGAAACGATGAGCATGGAGCGTCGTAACCTGCTTCGCGCATACGGTGCAGAACTTGTTCTTACACCAGGACCAGAAGGAATGGGCGGTGCCATCCGCAAAGCGAAAGAATTAGCGGAAGCAAACGGCTATTTCCTGCCACAGCAATTTGAAAACGAAGCAAACCCTGAAATTCACCGTTTAACAACGGGGAAAGAAATCGTAGAGCAGTTCGACCAGCTTGATGCGTTTGTATCTGGGATCGGTACAGGCGGTACGATTACAGGAGCTGGACAAGTCATTAAAGAAAAATGGCCAAACGCGCAAATTTTTGCGATTGAGCCGAAAGATTCACCGGTTCTTTCAGGCGGCAAGCCAGGACCACATAAAATTCAAGGGATTGGTGCAGGATTCGTTCCAGCCATTCTTGATACAAAAATTTATGATGAAGTCATTCAAATTGATAATGACACAGCGTTCGAAACAGCCCGCCGCGTTGCGCGTGAAGAAGGTATTCTTGGCGGTATCTCATCTGGTGCTGCAATTGCTGCTGCTATTCAAGTGGCTGAAAAGCTTGGCAAAGGCAAAAAAGTATTGGCGATTCTTCCTTCAAACGGCGAACGTTACTTGAGCACACCGCTTTACCAATTTGATTAATTCGACCTCAAGCCAGACTGTCTAAAGCAGCCTGGCTTTTTTTCATGTTAAAATAAGAGGGAAAAGGAGCGTTGGTAAGGAATGAAAGCAAGAAATTACATACTTGATTTTCAAGATAGAACACACATTATGGGCATCTTAAACACGACGCCTGACTCGTTTTCGGACGGTGGACGCTACGATGAGACCGAAGCGGCGGTCCGGCATGCAGTTCAAATGGCAGCTGAGGGCGCGCACATTATTGATATCGGCGGAGAATCAACACGCCCCGGCTACACACCGATTTCAGCCCGGGAAGAAATAAGCCGGACTGTTCCGGTTATCGAAGCAGTGGCAGCCGCTGTAGAAGTACCAATTTCAATTGATACATTTAAAGCACGGACAGCGGAAAAAGCGGTAGAAGCAGGGGCTTCGATTATTAATGATATTTGGGGAGCGAAAAAAGAGCCGGAGATCGCCGCGGTGGCCGCAGAAAAACAAGTGCCGATTATTTTAATGCACAACCGGGAAAAAATAAATTACACGAATTTTATGAGAGACTCTTTAAATGATTTATACGAAAGCATTACGATCGCAAAAAAGGCAGGCGTAGCGGATGATCAAATTATAATAGATCCCGGTATCGGTTTTGCTAAAACAATGGATCAAAATATTGAAATGATGCAAAATTTAGATCGCGTTATTGCTTTAGGCTATCCCGTTCTGCTTGGCACATCACGAAAAAGGATGATTGATTACGTGCTGAATGTGCCAGTGGACGAACGAATGGAAGGGACGGGTGCCACATGCTGCTTCGGAGCGCAAAAAGGCTGCTGCATTATGCGCGTGCATGACGTGAAGCCGATCGCGAGAATGATGAAAATGATGGATGCCTTAATGGGAAAGGAGCAAAAGCGTGGATAAAATTTATGTAACGGGTATGGAGTTTTGGGGCTATCATGGTGTATTTCCGGAAGAAAACAAACTGGGACAACGGTTCAGAGCGGATGTTACATTAAACGTTTCATTAAAAAAAGCGGGTGAAACAGATAACCTTGACTACTCGGTCAACTATGCAAACATTTATAATGCGTGCAAAAACGTGATGGAAGGAGAGCCGGTAAAGCTTATAGAAACATTGGCTGAAAAAATATCTGCAAGTATTTTAGGAAGTTTCTTATCTGTTCAATCCTGCACTGTTAAAATTATAAAGCCTGACCCCCCAATCCCTGGGCATTATGATTTTGTCGCCATTGAAATTACGAGGGAACGCGGAGAATGAACAACATCGCCTATTTATCACTCGGCACGAATATTGGTGACCGAGAAGCGTATTTAAAAGAAGCGATCAGTCTCCTGGACGCTCAAAAAGAACTCCATGTTTCGGCGGTTTCCTCCATTTATGAAACAGATCCCGTTGGCTTCACCGATCAGCCGCCTTTCTTTAATATCGTTATAAAAGCAGAAACAACACTCGAACCGCATGAACTGCTCTCCCTCTGCATGGAAATTGAAAACGAGCTTGGTCGAAAGCGGGTCATCCGATGGGGTCCGCGCACAATAGACCTTGACATTTTACTGTATAATCACGACAATATTAAATCAGATAGTCTTATTATTCCTCACCCGCGCATGAATGAGCGTGCTTTTGTGCTTATCCCGCTGGCAGAAATAGATGCAGCAATCGAACTTCCTGACGCAGGTTTGCCACTGGAGCAATATGTACAAAATGTGGAAGGGAAAGAAGGCGTTAAGCTTTGGAAAACAGCGGACGCCTTTTACCGCTTGTGAAAATAGAAAGGTGATTATATATGTTAAATATCGGACCGGTTGAATTGAAAAATCGGGTAGTGCTTGCGCCGATGGCTGGTGTATGCAACTCCGCTTTCCGCCTCACAGTCAAAGAATTTGGCGCTGGCATGGTGTGTGCTGAAATGGTCAGTGACAAAGGGATTGTACTTCAAAATAAAAAAACAATGAATATGCTTTACATTGACGAGCGTGAAAACCCACTCAGTCTGCAAATTTTTGGCGGTGAAAGAGAAACGCTCGTTCAAGCTGCAAGCTTCGTGGACAAAAATACGAATGCGGATATTATTGACATTAATATGGGCTGTCCGGTTCCGAAAATCACAAAATGTGATGCTGGCGCAAAATGGCTTTTAGATCCGAATAAAATTTATGAAATGGTATCTGCTGTTGTTGATGCAGTCGATAAGCCGGTCACGGTAAAAATGCGTATGGGCTGGGATGAAGACCATATTTATGCAGTCGAAAATGCCCGTGCTGTTGAACGCGCTGGCGGGCAGGCAGTGGCGCTTCATGGACGGACACGTGTTCAAATGTACGAAGGTCACTCGAACTGGGATATTATCAAAGAAGTGAAACAGTCCATTAACATTCCATTGATCGGAAATGGTGATGTTCAAACACCGCAAGATGCAAAGCGAATGCTGGACGAAACAGGCTGTGATGCCGTTATGATCGGCCGTGCCGCGCTTGGCAACCCATGGATGATTTATCAAACCGTTCAATACCTTGAAACGGGTGAATTAATCGGTGAGCCGACGCCACGTGAAAAAATAGATGTATGCCTGCTTCATTTGGATCGTCTAATCGGTTTGAAAAATGAAAACGTGGCAGTACGTGAAATGAGAAAGCACGCAGCATGGTACTTAAAAGGTATTCGTGGTAACGGAAAAGTGCGCAAAGAAATTAATGAATGTGAAACACGAGATGAACTTGCCACACTTTTAACAACATTTGTCGGTGAAGTAGAAGAAAAAGAAGCGTCTATCCAGGCGGTTTAATAGGAGTGAACGGAATGAGTGAAGAATTAAACGACCAGTTGTTGGTCAGAAGAGAAAAATTACGGTCTTTACAAGAAAAAGGCCTCGATCCGTTTGGCGGCCGGTTTGACCGTACGCATACAGCAGAAAGCATTTCTGCCCAATTTGATTCCTTTTCAAAAGAAGAGCTTGAAACGAAAGAAGCAGAAGTAGTCATTGCTGGCCGTATTATGACAAAGCGCGGGAAAGGCAAAGCAGGCTTTGCCCACGTGCAGGACTTAAGCGGACAAATTCAGATTTATGTGCGAAAAGATGCCGTTGGAGAAGAACAATATGATTTGTTCACAATGACAGATCTTGGCGATATTGTCGGGATTAAAGGAAAAGTCTTTAAAACGAACGTCGGAGAGTTGTCAGTTAAGGCAACAGAATACATCTTTTTAACGAAATCACTTCGCCCGCTTCCGGACAAGCACCACGGTTTGAAAGATATTGAACAGCGCTATCGTCAGCGTTATTTAGATTTAATGACGAACCAAGAAAGCCAAAAAACATTTATCGCCCGCAGCCGTATTATCCAATCGATGCGCCGCTACCTTGATAACAACGGTTACCTGGAAGTAGAAACACCAATGATGCATTCCATTGCTGGTGGAGCTGCTGCCCGTCCGTTTGTGACACATCATAATGCGCTTGATATGGAATTGTACATGCGGATTGCCATTGAACTGCATCTAAAACGTCTAATCGTAGGCGGGATGGAAAAGGTATACGAAATCGGCCGTGTATTCCGTAACGAGGGCATATCTACGCGTCACAACCCGGAATTTACAATGATTGAACTATATGAAGCGTACGCAGACTATAGCGATATTATGCGCTTGACTGAGAATGTTATTGCTCACGTGGCTGAAGAAGTAATTGGGACAACAACCATTGAATACGGCGAGTATACGGTAGAATTGAAGCCGGAATGGCGTCGTCTTCATATGGTTGATGCTGTAAAAGAATACACGGGTGTTGATTTTTGGAAAGAAATGAGTGACGAAGAAGCTCGTGCACTTGCCAAAGAACACGGCATTGAATACAAAGAAACGATGCAATTTGGTCATATCATCAATGAGTTCTTTGAACAAAAAGTAGAAGAAGAGCTTATTCAGCCTACTTTTATTTATGGACATCCAGTTGAGATTTCTCCTCTTGCAAAAAAGAATCCGGATGATCCGCGCTTCACAGATCGTTTTGAATTATTTATCGTTGGCCGTGAACATGCCAATGCGTTTACTGAATTGAATGATCCAATCGATCAGCGCGAACGTTTTGAATCACAGTTGAAAGAACGTGAGCAAGGAAATGATGAAGCGCATGAAATGGACGATGATTTTATCGAAGCCCTCGAATACGGTATGCCGCCAACAGGTGGGCTGGGTATTGGCATTGACCGTCTTGTTATGCTGTTAACAAACGCTCCTTCGATTCGTGACGTGCTGTTATTCCCACTTATGAGACATAAAGATTAATAAACAAACCTTTGGTGGAAACACCAGAGGTTTAATTTTTTTAAAAAAATTAAAAAAATGCTTGCGTCTAAAGAAACACGATGGTATATTTATATTCGTTGTCAGTAACATAGAACAACGAAGTTGAAAAACATCTCAAAAAAGTGATTGACATCACTTGAAGGAAATGTTAAGATATTAAAGTCGCAAATGACACATTGAACATTGAAAACTGAACAAAATCAATAAAAACGTCAACGTTTTAAGCAAGAAACTTCTATTATAAGATGCTTG
>NZ_JANAVL010000021.1:0-43648 GCF_024213455.1 Domibacillus sp. A3M-37
ATAACAGCAAACCGAGTGAAGTGATAAATCAAGTTTTAGAAAAATAAAAATGCTTTTATGTTCGTCTTAACTTTGAATAAGCCTCCTTTTTGATCAAGAGAGGACTTTTTTATTTTAAACAAATTGTCTCATCCAAGCATTTTAAATGATATGCACTTGAATCCGCTTCCCTCTCGGCTTCTATAATACCTGCTTTTGTATGCAACCATGTAAATGTGAATAGCATCCACCTTACTCATCCGGGTGAAACCATACAACAGGGAGAAGAGTTAGCTTATTTCTCATTTGGGTCTACCGTTATTTTGTTGATAGAAAATGGAAACTTCCAAATCTCCTCCGCATTACGCGAAGGCAAAGAAATAAAATATGGAGAAAAAATCGGATGTATTTCTCAATAGGTGTCATTTTATGAGTGGATTGACCAAAAAAAATTGTCTGAACGGGATTTTAACGCCTATATCAATCTATTTATTGTATGTAGATAATAAAGTCGATTAATTTTACTGTAAAAAACTAAGGGAGATTCTACTTGTGAGTGTAGAATCTCCCTTTAAAGTTGTTTAAATATCCATACTTACTATAAATTGCATTCCTAAAATGGATAATAAAGTTATTTAATTCGTTTGTCGAATATTCAACAAATGCTCCCCTGTGTTTCAAATGAAAAAAATAGATTTTTCATCTGTTTTTCCAATGTGATAAAAGCATGATGTGATATCATTATCACTTCTGCTTAAGTAGCTTTTAAAATGACAAATCTATAAAATTAAAACTCATTATTTTTCGATATACTCATACAAAAATGATTCACCGTTTCGGTAAAACCGAGGATCATAGATGCCTAATCGCTGTTCATCATTGACCACCACCACAAAAGGAGACCATTGCACGAGCGTTTTGGCTTCTGGATTTTGGGCAAACAAAGGAGCCAGGTCCGCTTGGTCATCGGAAGAAAGCGTTGTAACATCGCTCTTTTTTTGCCAGATATCAAACTGAATGATGTCCACGTTCCCGTTGTTTTTCCCGATAGCTTGAAACTGAAACGGAACAAAGCCAGCCGAAAGGGCCACCTGCTCATATTCTTGTTTCACCGTTTGATAAAGATGATAACCGACGACTGACTGCAACAATACATGGAACGCCATCAGCCCCCATACCCACTTGAAAACACAGTGCGAGGGTTTTTTTAACGTTTTCACTGCTAGGAATCCTGCCAACATGATGAGCCAAAAAACCAAATTGACAATCGGGATGACGCCGAACGTCACCCTAGCTTGCGACAGCGGCTCCAAGACCCCCGTTCCCCATGCATTGAAGATGTCACTGGTGTCATGGATGAACACGGAAAGAAGGCCGATGAAAAACAGCTTTTTGTCTTTTGTTTTCCAGATCCATATACAGGCCAAGTAAAGGATCGATGCCCAAATCGGCGCCATGAAGTAGGAATGCGTGATGCCCCGATGCCACATTTGATATAGTCCTTCCGTATCCCACAGCTTGGAGATCACATCGATGTCTGGAATTTGGCTTCCCACGACAGTGGTAAACAGCAGAGCCCGTTTGTATTCTTTTGTTTTTTCCTCTTTTTTGGTTGCACCATATAAGCTCAACCCAAAGAGTGTATGTGTGATGCTATCCATGCAATCCCTCCCCCCACAACCGCATAGCGTTATGTATCTATTTCGATTTCAAACTAAAAAAACCTGTTTATGTTCGGGCATACATAGGGTGGAAAATTCGGAGTTTTATTAAAAACCCTTTCCATCAAAAACAAGCCGTTTAAGCGGCTTGTTATGCCAATCGATATAATTTACTTTTACTGCCTTGTCTTTTAATTCGATAAAAATTCTTACTATTATTGTACCTCAATCAGAAAAACTCAACACCATTTTATTTGGGAGCGTCAAGAATTTTGTGTAAATGACAAGCCCCTCATCTTATAGTCTGTAACTCACCACGCATTTTGAACAGGCGGCGAGTTCTGCGTGCGCCTATTCGAAACCGATATTGCACCATACGGTGAAGTGCTTTTGTATTCTTCAGACTGTGATACGGGAAATCGAATCGATACCATCCCTGAATGCCAGACACTCACAGACATGGAATCAAATCACTTCACCCTCCACTTTTGTGTGCCGACATTTATGCTCGAAACACTAACCCTGCCATCGGAAAAACGATATGCGGTTACATATGTTTCCCGGGTCTTTAATGTGAAAGCAGGCTGAATCAGTGGATGCAGCGCCCACAAACTCGATTAAACTGAATTTACAACCTAAAAACTCCGGTTTGAGCAAACCACAATGAATTGCACCCCAATTGTTAGACACCAACTAACAATTGGAGGTGCTTTTCTTATGACTAGATTTACAGCCGAAGAAAAAATAAATGCGGTAAAACGCTAGTTAAATCGTCCGGACTCAAATCACCTATTGGATTATAAGCAGAATTATCATTAGGCGGCTGCGCTAGTTAAAATCTTTCCTGTAATCATTTTTGTAAAATCATATGCAAAAGTTACAATTATTGGTCCTCTTCTTCTTTTGGCGGTAAAACAGGCTTTTTATTCGGATCGAGGAAAAGAAGTTGAATGCGGCTTTTATAAACCCGGTGCTCATTTGCTAGTCGAGCCCTTTCATCCCACAATTCTTTTTCCGTTTCCAAATGCTTAATGGCTAAAATGACGGTTTTATCTTCAAACGTTATCTCCAGTTCTTTTTCTGAAAGCCCAGGATCTAAAATCTCTCCATCAAGATTTCGAGCCAAAGTACCATCTTCTTTAAAATCCGCGATATACACTGGCCAGACAACATTCAGCAAAAAGGCAACTCGAATCATGTAGCAAACTTCCTCCTTTACTTCTTCAATCGATTTAATGGACTCAATCTAACCATCGGCAAAGAAATAAGAAATTTTTCCCAACAATTCATAGTAAAGTTTCTCACCTAATTTCTCTATGCTCATTCCGAGTTCAAGGTTAATGGAGTGATACTTCATCGGGCCGCTTTGTTCGATTTCACCGCACAATAACTTTTTTAATGCTTTGGCTTTTGAATCCGCTTCTAATTTGTAATTGCGGACATAGGTTTCAAACTGCTCAATTTCAAATGTAGGCATTGTTTTATCCTCCTTTACCGGGCTTGACCCGGCATTGATATAGTACGAACTAATGTATTAAAGTTGGTGTAATGATGATAGAGTCTCCGGTCTGCCAAGATCTGATTCAAATAACTCATCGTAATTAAAGCCACAAGCTGATTGTGTTGCATTACTCTTGTTATTCCTATCCATAGGCTTAGAAGCCTTCACATTACCTTTTCCAGCCTTTGCAGACTTATTCATACCTGTGGTAGCATTTTGGTCTGCTTTAATAGGGACAACGAACGGGTGCCGGTTCCTCTTTTACAGCAGGGATTTCAAAAGGTAAAAAATGCAAAAAAGTAAAAATAAAAACAGCACCGGAGAGTGGTGCTGTTATATCAGATATTCGTTTACTGCTTGCAAGGTTGCTGTAATTTTATCATGCAGTCGGATACTTGCGATCATGTCATATGGTGTTTCGCTTTCAGTTACAATGACAACTCGGGCGGCATTTCCTCCTTGATATGCTTCATCAATTAAGGAGTTGAACGGCCACACTTGAAGAGATGTGCCAAGAACGATAACTAAATCCGCTTTTCTAGCTTCCTGAATCGCTTCAGACCAAGCAAGGTGTGGAAGTTCCTCCCCAAAGAGAGTAACATTCGGGCGAACAGTTCCTTCGCAATCTACACAAGCATCACTGTGTTCAACCGTAAATTTACTTGCATCATAATCGCGTTCACACTCATCACAAGTGAGGTAGCGAAGATGTCCGTGAAGCTCAAGAACTTTTTTACTTCCAGCCGCTTTGTGGTATCCGTCAATATTCTGGGTAAGGAGGGATTTAACCAATCCCTTTTCCTCCCACTCTGCCAAAAGGTGGTGAGCGGCATTAGGTTCATGCTCGGCTACATCATTCAATCGTTTTGTGAAGAATTCGCGGAACTCACCTGTTCCTACTTTAGAAGCGTGGGAAATTTCTTCTGGGCGCTTGCCATCCCAAAGACCGCCTTGCGAACGAAAGTCGGGAAGGCCGCTTTCAGTCGAGATGCCAGCGCCAGTTACGATAACTGCATAGCTTGACTGTTTCAAAAGCTCGGCAATGTTTTTGGTTGTCTCCTTTGTCACACTAAGTCCCTCCTAGCATTTGACGGATATCATTCATAATAAAATACTTTAGTCAAAATAAAAAGCAGCCCTCATGGACCACTCTTTATTAGCTTGCTGCTTGTACAGAATTTTTGCTTTTTAGTTTTTTAGATTGTGTCTTGTCGCAACAATTGAGGGTGCTTGATTATAAAATGTTCCAAAGAAAGCCCATCGGCTTCAGCCGTGGGAGCATCAGCAGGCAGCAATGAGTTATAGCCCTTTTAAATGACAAAAAAAGAGAAATGAAAAATAGCATTATACTTTTTTATTTTCACCTGCATTCTCATATACTTCCTTTGGCTACTGAATGCCATAAATGTAGATATAAACTCTTTTTATGGAACCTACACAGCTATCATTGTTGTGAGAGCTGTGTAGGTTGTAAACATGTGTGCAATTCTTTTTTGGTAGGAATATTAAAGCGGATTTATTAATAGGGAACTTTTGTGATATGATGAGTTTGGGATAATACCCATGTTTTTCAAATCATAAAACGACATAAAAAAAGCCTCTGAGTGGGATCAGAAGCTTGGGAAGTCGCCACCGCTTAATTAGCAGTACAACGACTGTTATCAATGTAAGTGTGTGATAATTATACGGTGAGCCCTCCCCTTTTGTCAAAAGGAGAATGCGCGGCAATGAGTGAAAATGGCAGGAAAAATCAAACCGGATGGCAAATGGAGTTGTTTTACCCTGGTGATGATACTACGCCAAGTTCAAGAGTGGTTATTAATGATCCAGAGAATCATACCTGGGTTAACAAAAAGCAGGCAGAAGTTTATGCTGAAAAGATGAGAAATGAAAGTGAAAGGGTTCAGGATACCAGAGGACGATATGTGATGGGAAAGCATAATTCCATTAAAACATTAGAAATATCGGACTTTTCTATTTCTGATCGCCGTCACTTTATGCAGCTAGTTCTTTACGCCCAGTTTAATGGTGAACCTTTAGCAAAAGATGGTGAAGCGTTAAACAATGAAATGATTGCTCAAATTTGGGGAGTAGCAAGAGAAAACGCCAGTCGGAGATTACGAAAATTTGTGCAGTTTAAGTTGCTTGAAAAGATCCGTGTCGGTAAGCAAAACCATTACGTGTTGAATGAAACGTACTTTCAAATGGGGAAATACTCTGGCTCTGAAAAATTTGTGAAGATCTTTCAAAACAAATTAGCAGATGTTATCGCTAAAGTTGAAAAGATCCAAAACGATTATAATAACCATCCAAAAACGACGAAAAAGGTAGATATTATTGATGTTGTGGGTTTATTACATGCTGTCATTCCCTACTTCCATTATCAAACGTATTATTTAGTAAGTAATTCTGATGAGGATATTAAAAAGGATGGGGAATCAATTCTTGATGTTTTTAAGCGGGAGCGGAAAGAAGCTAAAACTTCTGTTTTAAAGCATTTAAAGAAAGCCCAGATTGGCAGAATTCTTGGTCATAAAAACGTTAATAATGCCACAATTGACAAGTATATGGATTACTTGCAGCAAGCTGGGGCTGTCATGATCTTGAAAACTAATAACAAGACCCGATATTTAATTCACCCGGACCTTATGTTTCGTTTAAACACGAATGGATTAGATGATTATACGGAGTTCGTTAGAGGATTGTTTGGAGAACATGATTAATTAGCTGTTGGGGAAAAAAATTTAAGGTTGTGGATTTGAATCAAAGGGCGGTTTTCCCTTTGATTCAAATCCACAACCTAAAGGACGCCACGGCGGACTTAGACCACTATCTAAGATGATGAGCGGTAAGCAAATCCGCTTATCTTAATAAAGATTAAAATCTAACCCAATTTCAATGATCGACAAATGGGGACAAGATTAAAGAAGGAAATACAAGTTATCTACAATGTTGATAAGTGCCTTTAACCCTTGTTTTTATTGGGCTTGAGGCGCTTATTTATTTATTTATACACATGACGGTGATAGCAGGGTTTTTGTCGAATAGGTGATGCTAATAGCAGGGTTTTACGTGTTATATGTGATGATGATAGCAGGGTTTTACGTGTTATATGTGACGATGATAGCAGGGTTTTGATTTATCCCCATGTGACGATGATAGCAGGGTTTTTTCATTATATGTGACGGTAAGAGCAGGGTTTGTAATAACGTGTGTCGCCTAAAGCACGCTTTTTCCCATATGCTCAATATTATGTTTTTTCTTCTTTTTTTATGGCTCCTAACTACAAAAATCATGAACATGTGACGGTGATAGCATGGTTTTAAATGATGGCACTATAAGAATTCTCTAATATTTGCTAAACTTAAAACCCAATACATGTCGGCTATAGCACGTTTTTTTAAAACACTTGCTGGTGATAGCACGGTTTTCGTTTCATTTGACGGATTATAAAAGCTAAAAAAACCAAAGAAGGAGGTATAAGCTTCCGGCTGCAGACTCCCAACCGTCCTGCTATTGCGACGGTATCATTGTGTATCGTTAGAAAACTGGATGGCAATGGTGCGGCTTAATCAATCACCAGGTTCTAAAGAGCTCACTCTATATGTATTTCCAAGCATCCTTTGCTGGTGGCAGTTTAGAGAAGTCGAAACCAGACCACTTGTCAAGCCCGTGATACGCGCCAACGCTTTTATCTCTGCGGTTCGGACAATTATCATCCGTTTTTCTTGGCTAGAAATAGCGGGAGCATTGAGCACACCCTGGCTAACGCTCGTCGGATAATCTATATTCTTCCAAGTTGAAAGAATCCGTCATAATGCGCACCGCTCTTTTATTGAAACCATATTAACAGAAGCCAGATAATAACATTATGCTTTCCTTTCCATAAAATAATCATGGCAAAAATTAAAAGGAGCAGCCCGCTTTTGGACTGGAGGAATCAAAGTATTTCCTCCTAGTGAGTCATAACGGTCTCAAGGTATTGTCTGCAACTGCATTCTGAAACTAAATAGAGGAAGCATTCCTGTCACTATTTGTGAATCCAAGAATAATCCTGGCATTTTGTATCTTGTAGAGCGGGGATTAGATAAAGCCGTTAATTATGTTACTGGTGAAATTACGTACTATGATAACGTCCGTCTGAAATACGAATTAAAAGCACAAGTATTAAAGTACTTCGAAACACAAATTGGAGCTATCCTTAGATATTCTAATGGGTAGTTTTTTATGTTGAGATAATGGAGGCGGCAGCCGCCGCTCCCCTTTTTTTGTTTTAGGTATTACTTTGATTGGAGAAAGTTTATGTTTGTACAAATATTATCAACGGGGGTTTTACATATGGCTAACCAAGAACTGGCTTACGTCTGCTCTCCTCGTTCTAAATAAAAAAGGCCAGTACGTTTATGTACTGGCTTTTTCTTCAATAACTTTAGGTTTAGCTTCTATCCTATGTTCTTCATTAGTTGCTAACTGATCCAAACGCCCTCTCTCACGTTCCAAATCCTTCTCAATTCTTAATATCTCACTTTTTGCATTAGCTACTTGATCTTCATGACTTTTAATATTTTGTGCAATAAGGTCTTCTTTCTTTTTCTTCAATTCTTCCTCTAGGTCACTTGGCAGCTCTACCTTCAAGCTGTCTGGTTTCTTAAAACCAAAGAAACCCTTCTTTTCAAACGTTTTATTTAATGAGGCAGTTAGTAAACGAGATTGTCTGTCTTCTAAGTATTTGATGTGTTCAGCTGTTTTGATTTTTTCAATCTCATGCGCATTCTCCATGACAATTTGATTGAGTCTTGTTATTTGTTTTTCATATTCAGAAATATTGAGCCGGTGGGTTTGCACAACACTAAAATGCTCTAATATATCTACGCGCTCTGCTAAATCTTCATACCCTGCACTATCAAATGATTGTAATCCACTCTCTTTGTGGCCCTGCTTTTTCCTGATCGTTGGGCTACTGTCCGCAAATGGTTCTGGCTGTTGCAGCCCCGCTTCTATCAAAATATCTGTCGATGTGCTTGACGTATTTTCCATAAGTACGAATACCATATGTAATCTAAAGACAGATTTATAATCTAAGCGATAATACTTTCCGTGCTTTTCAGGCTTTATATACTTGATAATGTCAGTACGAAAATGATTACGTATTGTAGAATCATTTCTTTGGAGGATCTTCCCCGCATCTACCGTACTATAAACTACTTTCTTACTTAAACCTAATATAGCCGGACTAAATAACATATCAAGCTCTAAATCATCTTTATTCAAGCAAAGCTTATATACAGGATCATCCTTAAAATCGTATTCAAGTATCTCCTTCATACTCCGCTCTTCTACTTCATTTTCATCAATAACTCGTTCCACCATCGTTCGCCCTCCAATCCCTGGCATGTTACTAGAAATTTTACCACAAAACCTTTATAAAAACACTTGATTTTAGGCATATTCAACAAAAATAAATTGTTATCGAACGAAGAAACGACTATAAGCCGCCATCGTCAGAGAATCATTTATCATCAATCACGAACGTTTAAACATCTATAAGTCGTTCGTAAATCATTAAATATCATTTTCGAACGATAAGTCGTTTGAAAATGATTAACAATAATAAACGAACGATGAATAATGATTATCAAACGTAATAATAAACGTCGTTCGATAGTCGTTTCTTCGTTCGGTTGCTTCGATTTTAGGTATTTTAGCCGTTTGATAGTCGTTTGATCGTTTGATAACTTGATTTAAAAGAGAAATTCAAAAAATACCCCGGATAACCGGAGTATGGAATGATTTTGCTATTATCTTTTAAATAAGCTGCTTCTGTCTGGTTTTTGAACCGGATCTTGAGATGAAGAAACATCTTTTTTTGTAAATAGGCTGCCAGTTGGAGCAGGTTTTGCTTTTTCCTTTTTGTTTCTAGTGAAGAGAGAAAGGCTTTCGAGAACTTCATCTTTTTGTTCTTCTTGATTAGATTCATCAAATTCGATTACTTTGTACTGGATTTGCGTTATACGTTTAGGTAATCCCAAACCAGCGAATACCATATAAAAATTAATACCGGATAAACCAGGGTTGAGGTACGTTGCAATTGGTTTTTCACTAGCTTTTGGAGCATATGTGTCCATAATAAGCTCCATTTTGTTCGTAAATTTGAGATTAAAAAGCTTTTTCGCTTCATTTTCGTTTGTAATAACACTCACAGCAGCACGCTCAGTCTTGTTAAAATCATATCCATCAGACAAAACACCATCAACAACAGCAGATGAAAGTCTGTTACTAAATGTTGAATCATTATCCAAGTCCGGTGCATTCGTAAGTTTTAGTTTTGATAAAGAAATAAATCCTGGTGTTTTGATTAAGTTTTCAAACTCACTAGCATCAAAATGTTCAGCGCCGAAAGGAGCAAAGCTGTTTGTTACGACGTTTAACTCATGTAGTGTATCTGCTACATATGAATTGCAATATTTTAGGAAATTATCAATGCTGCTGCTTGCATTTTCCTCGAGGTATTCATTATAAAGCTTTTGGTTGTCTACCACTAAGATAGCACCCATATGCTCCATCGCGCTTGCAATTTCCTGGAATCGTTCGATCGCATTTCCAAGAACATTTCCACCTTCACTATTCCGTGGAAGCGTTAAGATTAAGCCGAATCTTCCTTCAAAACCATTTCTGTATAATGTATCAATTGCGGCCAATATCGCGCCAGTCCCAGTTCCGCCGCCTAAGCCAGCTACAACCCAAACGAAATCTCTGTCAGAAAAATTACGCTGAATGCTTTGGATCACAACTTCTTCATTTTCAACAAAAGCTTGCTCACCTTTATCAATATCCCGTCCGGCTCCACCTTCATAACCGCTTAGTCTAACTTCGTGAATCGATTCTCTACCACGAGCTTTGATTTTTTCAAAATCTTTAAGGTTTGTATTAACTAAAATAGCTGTATAAGGGCTTTTATTATCTGGTGTTTTAACCGTCGCACATTCTGCAGCGATTGAGCAGCCGCCCATGCCTAAACCTAGAAATCCAAATTTTAAGCTCACATCTACACTTTTCATTGTTCCGTAAAATTTATCATTTATCGTTGTATTGTTTGGGTTCATCTTTTTATTTCGTCCCTTCCAGTTCTTCTTTTTACTTTTGAGTGTGCGCATATTCTATCATGGTCCTTCCTAAATCAGTTATTGAATACATGCGTGCTCGTCCAACTTCTTTAACATCTACAAGACCTGCACCTTCAAGCCGGGCTGTCCATGTATCAAGCGTGTGCCGTGATTTAATAAGGTCCGTATCAATGTTGTATGTATGTTTGTAAAAATTATTTACCTGATCTTTAAGCTTGTCCTTTAAAAGCGGCTCGTTTGCGTCCTCTAAAGTTACAAGAAACATCAACCCTTCGTCCTTACATCGTTCATACAGGATGTGAAACAACTCCTCAACCCTCATCTAACAATGTTCCTCCTTTCAATCATGAATGTATATATCTATTGCGGATATAAGACGCAACCTTTGATGCTAATAGCGTCAATATTTGCGGCAATAGAAGGAATGTATTCATAATATCACAGGAAAACGATGGCTTTCAATATATTTTATTCCTAGAATAAAAACTTTAGAACTATTGATTTATCAAGTTTTCTCAATTGACGCAAAGGTTGCGGCAATAAGCACTAATAAGACACACGATTGAACCTAAAAAATACTGAAAGGAGGTAGTGAACTTCATTTTACCACTGGATTTTTTCTAAACAAGTGCTTATGTTATCCCTGTAACAAAAAACACAGGTGGATAACACTACGCCAAATATTACGATTTATACAATTAACACAGCTGAAGGCGAAAAAGTTGCTGAGAAATTAGCAAAGTACGATTTACAAGAATACCATCAAGTATATCGTCCGGGACCGGTTTACATATATCGAGTTCAAGGCTTTACTTGCATTAACGGATGATGGACTAGATGACATTCTTACACAAGCGGCAGCACAATCGATTTCTTAGAAGAACAAGGTATCGAGTCAGATAATTTAACGCTGCGTGAAGCAATAACGTAACGTCATCCTTCAAAAACCTAAGTTGCTTAAAACAACAATTTTGAAAGACTGGAACCGCATTGCATTTGGATTAAATAGTGCTCGCATGTTCTTGCCGCGTCATGTCCGTAAAGCAGAGTAAAAAAAAATGTATAAGAAAGCTATCGATCACAGGAAAAAGCCGTTTGATAAAAAATACATCGTTCGATAAACATTAAAACGACGGAAAGAACGCTATAAAGTTAATGAATACATAATCAAACGATGAAACGATCATCGAACGTTTGGCGTTTGAGCGCTGATCGAACGATTATCAAACCATGAGCCATTGCTCAAAACTGTTTTTATTAAAAATCAGTATGAATCTTTTTATCGCTGGGAAGTTAAAAGAAATGAGCTATGAATTAGTAGTGATACCAATGACTTACAAAATTATCTGCATAGGAAGAGCAAGGAATCAACTTGCATTTATTGTTCCGAACGACTTAAATTGATTAATGAATTCATGAATGTGAAAGACCTGACGGATATGGATACAGTTTTGAAAGTCTGTTTTTAATCCGTCCTCAATGTGGTACTGAACATTTAGAATTGCTTTCTAGAGCAGTAGATTTTAAAGGACCAGTCCTAATTAGGTGGGAATAAATTCAATCAAGTAAGGTTCTTTTTTTGTCTGGTTTTCAAATGTTAAGGAAAAAAATAATTGATTTTGCTCTTAGGTATTAAAAAATAAAATTTAAATGGTTGAGATCACGGAGGTTATTTTAATGACTAATACATCATTGGGGATAAATGGAATGGAAAACTTAGTATTGGTTTACGGAGATATAGAACTTGAGGTTCCAGCTAATATAGACCTTAACGCACTGGAAGCAGCAATGGCAGAAAACTTCCCGGAACTAAAAAGCGCAGAAGTTACACAAGAAGGTAACACAGGGAAATTTGCACCGAAGGCAGGAACGAAAGGCAACTACTTAATGAAGACTAATGGGTTCTTAGCTGACTTCCCACTTATAAATCATTTTATACTACTTAAATTAAAGAAGAATTAAAAAATGAACAGACAGAATTCAGCAGAGGGGGGGGGTTTGCTCAACTTAAAAGAAAAAGTACACGAGCCGGAAGGGATATTGTTGCTGCGTGAACCGTTTGTTTTAAACCAGCTCCTAATGAAAAATACGGGTCTGCCCATAGAAGAAATCAAAAACTTAAACGATGGTTCTGATGTACACCAAGCCTATCAGGCATATAGCCGGGTCTGTCGAATTTCCATAGCTGAATAAAAATAAAGCCTGTTGAACAGCCGAGCCGCTAACAAGAAGCGGTGCTGGCTGTTTTTTGTTGACGGGCGTGGCTGATAATTAAAACGGGTATAGCTCAAGTTTTTTCATCAGACTCGAATACCCAACCGGAATCTTGTAAAAAAGAGGGCGGGCGTCGTATGGAGGGCCAAATCGGTGTTACTGGCAAAATACCGATGATGGAAAATTGTATTGAATTATCTGCAGTCAAGAAATTCTAAGAAGAGAATTCACAACAAAAGCTAAAACCTAACTGTTTTTTTACCTGGTCCTAAAAATGTTAGGATTAGAAATTTGAATATCCCAAAAATGTTAGGGTCAAAAATGAAAGTGTATTATCCGTTTTATTTTATTTTTTTAACATTATGTAATAGATGTAGGTCAAATAAACAAACAGGCATCTGTGTTTTAAGTGTTTTAACTATAACTGTTTTTATGTTTTTAGTGTTTTATTGTTTTAGACCTAAAAAAAACTAATGGTACCAAGCGTTGAAGCTTCCTGGACATAACGTAATTGGGATAAAACCTAACAAAATTAGGATAAACCATAACGTTTATGGGATGAACCATAACTTTATTGGGATACCTGTCCTAACAATTTTGGGATGAACTATAACATATTTGGGATAAACCATAACGTTTATGGGATGAACCTAACACTTTTAGGATGCTCCATTTCAAGTTTTATTTTATCTGTTTGGGAGAATAAAAAGGGACTCTTCGAAAAACCCCCTATTATTTTGCATGAAGAAGGTTCGGTTTATACCTATCATTTTTGGGATGACAACGGAAGGATAAGGGAGCAAGCAAATAAGAAAACATAACATTTTCATAAAAGTGTTATGTTTATTGCTTTCTTTTAGAATGGAAATGTGAGATAATTCCATTAATATTAGTCGGAAGGTGCCAAAAGGTGGTAAAGAAATATGGCGAAAAAAAAAGAAAGCAATGGACTGGTTGTTCAATCCAACGACCTCATTGAAGCATATTATGAAGCAGACTTAAAAACGTCTGAACATAAAATTATTCGGTATGCCGCCAGCAAAATTAAGCTTAACGATACACAATTTCCCCATTACAGTTTCGAAGTAAGTGAGTTCCTTGCTGCGGCAGGAGTTAAAGGGAATAATTACCACAAAGAAATAGAGAAAATAGCGGATGGATTATCCAAGCGACGTATTAAAGTCAAATCCAAAGAAAAAATTGGCTGGTTCCCGTGGTTTTCCGGGATTGTTTACGAAAAAGGAACCGTACATATCGTTTTTAATGCTCTTATTAAAGATTTGCTTTTAAAGCTTGAAGAGCGCTTTACCAACTATCCATTTGATGTTATTGCTCCGCTTAAGAGCAGTTATTCTGTCAGGCTTTTCGAATTGCTAAAACAGTACGAGAAAATTGGACATCGAACCATTCCTTTAGAAGAACTTCGCTTAATGCTCGGGGCAGCTGAGAAATACCCCGAGTACGGAAATTTTAAGCAACGGATTTTAAAACATTCTCAAAAGGAATTGAAAGAAAAAACGAAATTGTCTTTTGAATTTGAAGAAATCAAGCAAGGAAAAAAAGTGGAGAAAATCAAGTTTACGATTAACAGTCAGTATAAACAAGAACAGCTTACTTTGTTTGATGACTCCAACCAAGATAAAGAAGGGCCAGAAAAATCTGCCGCTTATGGAGAATTTGTTTGTCTTACCAAACGTCTTTTAAAGGACCAAGGAATTTTTGTGGACGAAGAAACAATTTCAGGCTGGGAAAAATATGGAGATGTATTGATGGTAGAGGTGCTGAATGAAATAAAAGGCCGAAACATCAAGCAACATGTCCGGTATATTGAGAAAGTACTAATGGCCAAGTATAAAGAACAAAACAAGCTGGCCATAATAGAGGATCCCTCCCCAGAAGATGTGTTACAAAATGCACTGGATACAATTATAGCCGAGCATCAAAATAGTGCAGAAATGGTTCCTGACTGGTTCGTTGAAGATAAAGCAGTCAAAATCTTCAACGAACACCTAAACATTTCAGTCAAAGAGGCCCAGGAGCACTGGAAGAAATACAAAGACGAATTAATGAACTCCATTCAAAAGATGATTAAATTGCGGAGAAAAATATCCACCAGAAAGAAAGCATAACGTTGCGCGGCTAATTTAGGCCGCGTCTTTCTTTTATCTAGAAAAACTCAAACATAACATTTCTGGGATGAAAAAAATTAAACCTAGCACTTTTGGGATAAACAAAACATAACCTAACATGTTTAGGATGGGATGATTTGATAAGGTTCCCTAACACCCTATATAGAGGTATTTGCTTGTTACTTTTGAAGGTAAAAGCGAATCAGGCTCCTTTTCCATCCCGAATTTGTTATCTTTTCAAAGAAATCATCCCAAATCTGTTATGTTTTCTAAACTTCAAAAAAATGTGTATCTCTGTAACGTCTTTTTTATAGCGTATTTCTCTGTAGAATGTCTTCGACTGTGTTATGTATGAAATTGTGACTATGTAAAAGCAGAAAAAGGCTTTGCATGGAATTCCCGGTGGTGGCTGGAGTCATTCTTGTAAAAGTATTCCTGCTTTGAAGAAATAACAATTGTTTAACACTCTTCAAAAAACCGAATAAATGGCAGAGGAAAATAGAATCTAAAGAGAAAACAGAGTATTGGTATAAAATTGAAGGAGGCGTAGATCTGTCTTTGGCATATGAACTCTGTATCTAAAACTGGCTTCGTAAGAAAAACTTAATATGGTTCTTGAAGAAATCGAAAACCTAAACGATAACTCTAATATGCACTAGGTTTATCTGATGTACAGGGATTCCCTGCACGGTAGGAATAACTCTCTTAGCCAGTTAATTGCGCACAACGCTCGGACTTTCCACATACTTAGCCGTTTCTTTAACAGTTAAGCGTACTTCCTCAAGGTTTTCAGTTAGGCTTTCAGCACGTGATTTTTTGCTTGAGTCATCATTTCCATCATCCTTTCAAGATAATTTTCAACGTATGTGCCCGATAAAAGGCTTTTCTAAAGATGTGCGGCGGGTTTCAATAAGGTTTCCAAGTATGTTTTTCACGTATGTATTAAGTTTGGTGAATAATGCGAATGTCCTTTGACTAAATTTTTCGTCTGATTATATGTTTTAAAAGGCCTGAAATTTAGAGTGTAAGAAAACACTATTGCATCGAACGTTTTGCTCCGGATGCTGCATTTTCTCCCCGCATATCTTATACATAAGTACACTTTTACGCAAAATTTTGGTTCTTACGAACACTTGGTGAATACTAACAGAACCTTCTGTATGAGGAGTAAGCTGTTTTTTCAATATAATTATCGTTGGCTCAACAGCAGCTTGGTGCGCAAAAAGGAGAAATGTGCACGTCCATACATGCTTCTTTTAATCAGCTTGAGCCGGTTAATATGTCCTTCAGCCAAGCCATTGCTCCATGGCTCCCGAATGCCATTCAGCACTGCCGGCATATCCTGCAGAAGCGATGCAATAAAGGAGCGAATAGGGCCAAACCCTGTTTCCTGATAGTGTGAATCCAGCCAGCCAGGTCTTCATCCCTTTTTTCAGCTATTAGCTGTCTAAATGAACCGATTATTCTATAGAGTTCAAAAATATCAGGGAATGCTTCGGCAAACTGTGGGTGCAGGCAGTCTAGTTTCTCGTTTACCTTTGTTTCTGGTGGTGACCATAGCAAGTGCAGTACTTTTTGCTGGAGATGAAGAGCCGGCGGGGAATGGCTCTTTTCTTTTCTGCGCTCTTCGGAAGCCATGCTGTTTAGGGTGGCCAAGGATCCAGTGAAGCCTTCTTTTCGGCAGGCGTCTTCGATTTGCTTTACGCTTTTTCCTTTACCGATAAGCGAACGTACTAGCGGGCGAAAGTGGTTGAAACGTGAGTTTCTGCGGCCGGATGGTCTATGTTTTGTATCGAGGTAGGCATAGACAGTATTTCGCGTGATGCATAGCTTTCGAGCGATAAAACTGATCGAGCAGCCCGATGCTCTTAGCCGCTTTATTTCCTGGATTTTAAGCCATTTGTTCTCTTCATTCTGCAGGCGCACCTTGTCTGGTTTGCGAATTGGCTTCTCGGTAATAGGTGGATTAAGAACCCTCTCTGATCCCTTGAGAGACGGGATCCATTGGACAGGAATGATACTGAAGAGGATCTTCTTCGACGCATCGAATAGATGCTTTAGCAGATGCCAGCGGTCACTGATTTTCATGATTTCGGGATTTGCAGCTGAAAATGGCTTTTCGGTATGTTTTGGAACCGTCACGACTCACAGACTTGATGTGCGTATGCTGTTTCAGCCACTTTGTGACTTCTTCCTTGCTTCTCGTTGGAAGAATATCAATCATCTTTTTTGTTTTTTGGTCCACAAGGATGGTTCCATACCGCCGGCGCTTTTTAAACGCAAAGTCGTCAATGCCGACAAAAGGGAGAAGGATCGGATAATGGCAGTTCTTTTTGTTTTAGCAGGCGCAGCAGTGTATCATGGCTGACAGGAATATGAAGAGCATCGCAGACTTTTTCAGCAGCCAGGCAGTTCATTTCCAGTGAAAACTGAAGCAATGCCTCTTCCAAGCGTTTTGTCATTTGATGATGTGGGGAGACCCAGGAAAGGCGTTCTGTAAAAATGCAGGTGGCGCATGCTGGATTGATACAGAACCACTTATGAAGATGGACATAAAAGCTGACAGCCCGCTCTCCGAG
Source organism: Domibacillus sp. A3M-37 (assembly GCF_024213455.1). Taxonomy (NCBI): domain Bacteria; kingdom Bacillati; phylum Bacillota; class Bacilli; order Caryophanales; family Bacillaceae; genus Domibacillus; species Domibacillus sp. A3M-37. The sequence continues at coordinate 17,188 of NZ_JANAVL010000021.1, forward strand.
AGGGAGATCTTTTATTTTCCGTGTATACCAGCTGTGCTTAGAATGCGTTCTTTTCCCACAAGCAGGACAGCCGGCTGTTGAAGATAAAATCCGAATTTCGAAAAGAATAGAAGAGCCGTCAGCCGTTTCACTTAAAATCTCAAACGGCTCTTCAATCGGAAAGAAAGTGTGAACAGCCTGATTCATAATGAACACCTTCCCTGCATTTTTAGTTTTACTATACCCGTAAAATAATAAGAAGAAGCATCACCAAGGGTTCGTAAGAACCCTTTCTGTCGCGCGGTCACACCTTATAGCAACTTTTATATTATGCAACTGGTTATGCGGCTTTTACTGCGTAAATGATGGCGGCAGATACAGAGGAAGTGCGGCACAAGTAGTTGTATTCACTAACTGACACTGGATGGCTACTAATTTTTTAAGCAGGTCAGGGGCTTTTTTTGCTGCTTTATTATAATATGCGATGTTCTCAGGATATATTATTAGTTTTAAGGTGCTTTTTAGCTCTTTTAAGACCGTTTTGCTGGTATTTGAGATGTGAAGTGAAGGGGAAGGGGAGAAAACGCCTAAAACAAGCAGAAAAGGCATTATTTACCCCATAGTCCCTTCGATAATATGTTCATTCATTCACAAATTTATTGCATCTTTTATTTTTTCTTCGGGGACGGACTTCCATCGCTCTAATTCCTCTTTTCCGACCATCACTAGATCCACATGATGGTATCCCTTTAAGATTTTTTCAATGGATTTCTCGGCGGGCAGCCAGCATATCACCTTAACCCGCTTCCCATCTTGGTTGAATTTCTGCGGCGTATAAATTTTTCGCAGCATGAGAATGACATTCCAGTTCATCAGAAGGTGATCAACAACATATGCTTCTTTGCCGTCTTTTTCATGTACATAGGATGCAAAAAGAGATTTATTGGAGTCCGCTACTTCACTTGACTTCTTAACTTTTCCTCCTAAGACAGATTGAAACTGTTCAATCCGCTCGTTTTCTCCATTTGGAAGCGTGATTATATCTACAGCAAAGTCTTTTCCCATCGGAATCAGGCAAAATTCACCTAAATGGCTGCTCATAAACAGAAGAAAGCTTCTCTTTTCACTCTTATGTTCCATCAGCTGCTCATACATGTCCTTCGTTGGTACAAGACAGATGATTTTACCACTCTGTTTATACATTTCAATCTCATTCATCATAATTTCTATCGTTTTATCATTAAGAAGGGGAGTTCGTTTACGCTTATATGCGTTTTCAATGAACATGTAATAGCCAGCCGTATTCGTCCCCATTTTTCAGTTTCACACCTCCGCGAGCCCTGGCCGTTCTATTCATGCCGTGCCGCGCTTTCCATTCTCTTGAATCAATTACACTGATTCCAGCCTTCATTAGCCGGACAAATACATCATTTACACTTACAATATAGTGAAGAAGGGAGCGGTCCGGTTTCAATTCCGTGGTTGTTTTCACTCGTATCCCTTTTACGCCCTCAGAAACAAGCCGCTCCGATCCTAGTTTCGTTAGGTGAAGTACCTTGTTTTGACGTCGACCCTGGACAAAATGGATCGTTGAATCTATATAATGCTTTTCTTCCATCTTTTTGATCTTCTTATAAGCGTTTTCTATCTTTCCGTTGAAGTATAATTGCGCAATTTGGTTTACAGTGAGTGCTTTTAGGCGGTGAATCTCCTTTAAGATTTCAACTTCATTATAAACCATTGGCCTTCCTCTCTTTTTCATCGCTTTCTCTCCTTCCTACATGATGCTCCCGTTTGCGATTTTCCCTCATTTCACTCAAGCAGAGCTTTCGCTTCATTCCCTCAAATCGCTTTATTTGTGGTTCTTTACAGGCATAGCCGCATTCCCATTGAACAAGTCGCTCACCATCCATCTTTTTCGTTATATTATCCCTATCTCCTAAATCCGTTCAGCTTTATACGATAGCTATTCCTTCTCTACTGGTATTTCCCTCACTCCGCTTCCGCTTCATTCCCTCAATCCCTAAACTTTGATGCTCAATTTATTTGCTCTTTCCTCAAATCCATTCATGATATGCGCTAGTTTTTTATCCCTTTTTCTTTAAGAGTCTATTCGTTTTTTTATGCAAAGTTTTCACCCGTGTTAGCCTGACGTAATGGAGTTTCCCTCACTCCACTCAAGCAAAGCTTTCGTTTCATTCCCTCAACTCCTTGGCAGCGTTCTTCCTTAACGCCTCTGAAAAACACTAGTCAGCAAAAGGTAACAAGACACTTCCATGTTTAGCTCTTTCTAGAGGAAAGGACGCTAAACTTCCCTTTTTTAATAACGCTGGATTTTCCCTGCATACATTATTAAAAAACTTAATATACCAAGGGTTTAACAGCTTCTTTACTTCCAGTAGCGTCACAAAATGGCTTTTTCATTCTTAATAACGTTTCCCGCCTAGAAATCAAAGGCTTCGTCGCTGTTCACTGGAAGTAATTAAATTAGTTCCAGTGAATTAGCACCCTTGTAATTTCATACTGGAACTAAATAAATACCATGTTTTAGGAGGAATCCGGACTTTCACTGGAACTAATTCTTTAATAATTTTGATGTAACATTCTGTGTATTGCTGCTTTTGCTTTTTTACCTGATTAGTACAAACCAGCTATCTGATTTACTCTATTCATATCTTGAAATTCGGAAATAAATATTCTTACTTTCGCATATTCATGCGTATATTTTCCGGTATGAAGATATGTAAGAGACTGCCAATTATCATCCTTGATTACCTTTGTAGAGGAAAAACTTTATGATGTTCCATTTGAATTAATTAAATAATGAAAGCGGAGATTGTCTCAATCTATTGGAGACAGTCTCCATTTTATTTTGCTTCGAAGGCTGTATTAGAAGAGAGTTCTTTTCATTTACTAGCTAAGTAGATTATATTGACTATGCAGTTAGTGAATGAAAAATTAACTTTAAAAATTTTCCTACTTTAAAATTTGCGGGAAATAGTCTTTTAATTTCCTTATCAAATTGCATACTATTTTGATCGTTTTTCCCATCATGAAGGTAAAATTTTTCTTGATGTGGGACTAGTCCCACACTTTACAATTATTTTTATAAAAACCTTTTTTCTAGAAAGTGTAAATAGAAAAGGATTTTTTTATACCAAACTTATATATAGGGGTGATTCTATGACAAATATAAGAGATATTGCGAAGCTTGCAGGTGTTTCTAAGTCAACTGTTTCTCGTGTAATTAATAATGAAGGATATGTCAGTGAGGAAAAAAAAGAAGCGGTACAGCAGGCGATAAAAATAAGTAATTATCAAAAAAATATGAATGCTGTTCGATTAAGCGCAGGGAAAACATTTTTGATTGGTGTTGTCATTCCTTTTTCGGATCACCCCTATTTTGCTCAGTTAATTAAAGGCATTTCCAACGAAGCATTAACAACAAAATATCACCTTATCTTAATTCAGTCAGATTACAAAGAAAGTAGGGAAATAGAGGCCCTCGATATGCTAAAACACAAATTAATTGATGCGTTAATTATCTGCTCAAGGATTTGTGATTGGAGCGTAATTGATCAATATGAATCGTATGGACCCATTGTTTTATGCGAAGATACACGGGGGAAGAAGACTCCCTCAACATTTATTGATCATTACAAAAGTTTCATTACAGCGTTGGAGTATTTGTATCAAAAAGGGCATAAAAAAATCGGTTATTGTATTGGACGGAGATCAGGGCCAAATAGTTTACGGAGAGAGTCGGCTTATAAAAATTTCATGAGAAAAATAAACGAACCTTTCCGCCCTCATTATATTTTTGAGCATTGTTTATACTTTGAAGATGGAGAACGAGTACTGAAGCAGATTAGAGAAATAAGTGATCCCCCAACCGCATTACTGGTCACAAGTGATCAAGTGGCAGCCGGTATTTTAACATGCAGCCAAAAAGAAAAAATCGTAATACCAGAAGACCTGGCCATTATTGGATTTGATAATCAGCCGATTGCAGAGATCATGAATATTACCACTATTGAAATGCCGTTAGTCGAAATAGGGAGAAAGCTTTTCCTCCAAGCAGTGAGTGAAGAAGCCGTTTTCCATGAAGAAATAGATATTCGATTAATTGAAAGAAAAACTGTTTAGAATAAAAAATATTTTTTGACTATCGACTTTACGATAGTCTTTTTTTATGTAAAAACGCAGTAATAGCAGTAATCTTTTCTACTTTTTTCAGGATAAAAAATATTTTTTCTTTTTTCAAAAAAAGTCTTGACATGGGACGCGTCCCATAAAATATTCTATTTTTACAAGGTAATAAACATACTTAACAACATATAAGGAGGTTTACGAGATGGAAAAACAAATGGTCTTTCTTGATCTAGATGGAACCTTGTTAAATGAAGAAAAAGCGATACCTGAGTCAAATAAAAAAGCGGTTCGCTTACTTCAGGAAAAAGGGATTCATACAGTGATCGCTACGGGGCGGACACCAGAGCAATTTGCGGAGATTCGTGAGGAGTTAAATATTCACTCTTATGTTTCTATCAACGGCCAGTACGTGGTGTTTGAAGGAGAAGTCATTTACGCGAATCCCATAGACTCATATGTACTGCATGACATTACAAACATGGCGAAAAGTAACGGGCATGCCGTAGCTTATTGTAACCATGAAGCGATAAAAGTGAGCGAGAAAGATCATCCTTTCATTAAAACAAGCTTTGATGAATTAAAAATGGCTTATCCTTCCGTTGACCGAGAGTTTTACAAGACGGCTGAAATTTATCAAGGTCATCTTTACTGTGACAGTCAGGATGTCCAGCTATATAAAGAGCGCTTTGCGGAATTCAATTTTGTAAGATGGGATGAATTTGCGGCAGATATCCTTCCGAAAGGAAGTTCAAAAGCGCTGGGCATTCAAAAGCTATTAGAGGCAGCTGGTGTGAAACAAGAAAACAGTTATGCTTTCGGTGATGGGTTAAATGATTTGGAAATGCTTACTTTGGTTGGAACGGGAATTGCTATGGGGAATGCAGTTCTTGAGGCAAAAGCTGTAGCTGATTTTGTAACAGATTCAAATTTAAGTGGCGGGATTTTAAAAAGTCTGATTCATCTAGGGCTAATCGAACCAGATGAGAGCTGCAAAGCAAAAACTTGTTGCGGGCGCTGCCGAGAAAAATCACGCCAGGACTTATTGAAAGCGGTTCACTTTATCTAAGAGGAGGAAATCATAATGAATGAAAAAAACAATATTTTGGTAATCCAGGAGTCTTTAAACGAACGTCCAAACAATGAGCCATTGCTTGTTTTAAGTGAAGAAGACTGGCGGTTCTGGAAAGAAATCGGCTATGTCGTCATCAAAAATGCGGTTCCAAAAGAACAAATTGAGCGCCTGAAAAACCTGATTTGGGAATTTGAAGAAAAGGATCCCGAGGATTCTTCCACCTGGTACGCGCCGCCTCGTGCAGAAAGCAAAATGAGTGAATTGAAAAACACCGGCATGGTGGAGCTGTACAATCATCAATACTTGTGGGATAACCGCATGTACCCAAAAGTTTACGATGCCTTCGTTGACATTTGGGGCCAAGAAAAATTGTGGGTGAGCATTGACCGTGCCAACCTGAATATGCCAATCAAGCCGGAGCATGAATACAAAGGATTTATTCACTGGGATGTTAATACGTCACTTGACCCGCTGCCGGTGAATGTCCAGGGCGTGCTTTCCTTAGTAGATTCTACCGAAGATATGGGCGGATTCCAATGTATTCCAGAATTATACCGAGACTTTCCGGAATGGGTGAAAACACAGCCGGCTGACCGGAATCCGTATAAACCGGATACAGCAGGCTATACACCGACCAAGGTGGTGGCAGAAGCAGGAGATTTGCTGATTTTTAATGCCGTGCAGCCGCACGGTATCCGTGCCAATAATTCAGATAAGCCGAGAATCGCCCAATACATCTCCATGTTCCCTGCGCAGGAAGACAACGAGGAGCTGAAAGAAACCCGAATCAAATCGTGGAAAGACCGCATACCGCCAGCGGGCGATGCCTTCCCTGGCGATCCACGCAACTGGGAGCAAGAAAAATATGAGCGTGCTGAACTGACTGAACTCGGGGAGAAATTACTTGGATTGAAAAAGTGGTAATCTATTTTACTAAAACGTAAAACCAATTCAATGAAAGTGGAGGGTGACGAACCATGAAAGCCGCTAATAGTAATATGAAACCGCAACCAAAAGAGCATATCGGTGTAATCAAATACTGTTGTCAAAAACATGTGACCGAGGCTGTGAAGGTCGTCTACCTTCCACACGTTGAAAAGATTAAATATAGCTACAAAACCTGCAGTTTCTGTAGCCAAAAAGCCAAGTACCAACTTTTCTAACTTTATTAAAAGCATTTGAAAAGACTTCTTTTTAGAACTTTTGATGATGAAAATATTAGCAAATCACTGCCCACAAAACTGTCGATCCATCAAGATTAAAAACATATTTTAAGGAGGAAATAAAATGAAGAAGACAAAAGTAAATAATATTCTTGAAATTGATATTCCATTGAATGAACGTCCGAATAACGAACCGTTACGAGTGTTAACGGAAGAGGAATTTAAGTTTTGGAAAGAAAATGGGTATGTTGTCGTTCGGAATGTCGTTCCGAAAGAACACATCGACCGCACCGTTAACCTGATTTGGGAGTTTGAAGAAAAAGATCCTAATGATCCTTCTACCTGGTACACGAAACCCCTTCGTGAGCATCAGATGCCAGAGCTTCAAGGAGCTGGCATGGTAGAGCTCTATAACCATCAATACTTCTGGGACAACCGTTCCTATCAAAAAGTATACGATGCTTTTGTGGATATTTGGGGAACGGAAAAATTATGGACAAGTATTGACAGATGTAACATGAGCTTTCCTAATAAACCAGGTTTTGAGTTCGAAGGGTTTATTCATTGGGATGGCAATACTTCTTCAGATCCACTGCCTGTTAATGTTCAGGGGATTCTGTTCTTAACCGATACAGATGTGGAAAGTGGCGGATTGAACGTCATTCCTGAGTTATACCGGGACTTCCCTGAATGGGTGAAAACGCAGCCTGCAGATAGAGATCCTTATCATCCGGATTACACAGGTTATACGCCAACTCAAGTAACCCTGAATGCAGGTGACTTATTAATATTTCATGTGATGCAGCCTCATGGCTTGCGTAAAAACGTTTCGGATACGCCAAATATTCATCAATACATTTCGATGTTCCCGGCACAGGAAAACAATGAAGAATTAAAAGAATGGAGAATTAAGCAGTGGAGTGACAGAGAGATTCCGGAAGGAATTGCATTCCTGGGCGACCCTCGAAATTGGGAAAAAGAAAAATATGAGCGTGCTGAACTTAATGAACTGGGTGAAAAACTGCTTGGATTAAAGAAGTGGTAAGGTAATCAATTCTATTTATTCATTTAAAGGTGAAGATTTTATAAAAGGGTGATGGAGATATTGTCTAAAAAAATGTTTGGCTTGCTACAGCAGATTGGGAAAGCGCTAATGCTTCCAGTAGCTCTTTTGCCTGCAGCAGGGATCTTATTAGGTATCGGCACAGCCATGCAAAATCCTACTTTATTAGAACGTGCATCATTCCTTGAGGCCGGATGGATTCAATTAGTAGCGATTGTTTTAGCGCAGTCTGGAGATATCGTATTCGCCAACTTATCGTTACTATTCGCGGTTGGGGTAGCCGTCGGCTTGGCAAAAGGTGATGGTGTAGCAGGAGTGGCAGCTATTGTTGGTTATCTAATGATGAATAAAACGATCAGTACCATTTTAATTTATACAGGTCAGCTTGACCCAGCTGATGTCGCATCGAATCCAGCCTATACAACCATATTAGGCATTCCTACCTTAGCGACCGGTGTATTTGGCGGTATTATAATCGGTGTATTAGCCGCGATGATGTTTAATCGATACTACAATATTGAACTTCCTCCTTATTTAGGATTTTTCGCAGGCAAACGATTTGTTCCTATTATTACGGCTGTCTTTTCTATCGCGATTGGGGCTATTATGATTGCTGTATGGCCGCCTATTCAAGAAGGATTAAATGCTTTATCCAAAAATATGATTCATGCAAATCCTACCTTATCTGCTTTTGTTTTTGGTTTGATTGAACGCGCACTCATTCCTTTTGGTCTGCATCACATTTTTTATTCTCCTTTCTGGTTTGAATTTGGGGAGTATGTCAATAAAGCAGGCGAAGTCATTCGTGGAGACCAGCGTATCTTCTTTGCGCAGCTAAACGATGGGGTTGAATTAACTTCCGGTACTTTTATGACAGGCAAGTTCCCGTTCATGATGTTTGGTTTACCGGCAGCTGCATTGGCGATGTATCATGCGGCTCGCCCTGAAAAGAAAAAATTGGTTGCAGGGATTATGGGTTCTGCTGCTTTAACGTCATTTTTAACAGGCATTACAGAACCAATCGAATTTACCTTTTTATTTATTGCTCCTGTCTTGTTTGCCATCCACTGTGTCTTTGCCGGCTTGTCATTTATGATCATGGATCTATTAAATGTAAAAATCGGAATGACCTTCTCTGGCGGTATTATTGATTATCTATTGTTTGGAGTTCTACAAAATCGCACAGACTGGTGGTTAGTCATTCCAGTTGGCCTCGTTTTCTCGGTTGTTTATTATTTTGGGTTCCGCTTTATGATCTCAAAATTTAACTTAAAAACCCCAGGGCGTGAAGTAGAAACAGCGGATTCGGCAGTAACAGCAGAGGAATTGAATGAATTACCACGCAGTATTTTGGCGGCTTTAGGCGGGCATGAAAATATTACACATTTAGATGCATGCATTACCCGCTTGCGCGTGTCCGTAAATGATATTGGAAAAGTTGATAAGGACCGGTTAAAAGGTCTTGGAGCTGCTGGTGTTCTGGAGGTAGGAAACAATATCCAGGCTATTTTCGGCCCGAAATCCGATCAGCTAAAAGAACAAATCAAAAAAGTGATTGCTTAAGAAATTTGCTGTTTAGACAAAATATTAGGAATACATGGGGGTATTGTCTTGTTAAAAAAATTATTCGGAAAAAAACCAAAAATTTTGGAAGTAAAATTAGTATCGCCCGTTGAAGGAACAATTTTAAAGCTTGAAGATGTACCAGATCCAGTTTTTTCGCAGAAAATGATGGGAGATGGTATTGCTTTCTTTCCTATAGAAGGCAAGGTAGTGGCCCCGGCTGATGCGATAGTCATCAATGTCTTCCCGACGAAGCATGCCATTGCATTGGAAACGGCAGAAGGGCTGGAAATATTAATTCACATTGGATTGGACACGGTTAACATGAAGGGAGAAGGATTTTCTGTTTTTGTAGCAGAAGGGGATCAAGTTAAAGCCGGGGATCTGTTGATTTCCTACAGTCTTGAGCTGGTAAAAGAAAAAGCATCCAGCATTGTTACACCGATGATTATTACTAACGGCAATATTTTAAAAGAGTTACAGCATCACTACGGTGGACAATCTGTAGCTGGTAAAACGACCGTTCTGACAGCTGTATTCGAATAGGACAATAAGTGAAATGGAGATTTAACATTACTATAAAAACCTCCATTTTTTTGTTTGTTTATTTCCCGTCAAATAGCCGTTTATTAAAAAATTCGTTGAGGAGAGATAAAATGATTCGATTTGGTGTAATAGGCACAAACATCATTACAGAAGAGTTTATTGAAGCTGCAAATAGTGTAAAAGATCTTTTGTTAACAGGTGTCTATTCACGGACAGAAAAACGGGCCGAAGAATTCGCTCGGAAATTTAATATACCAGCTACTTTTACAGATTTAGAAGCAATGGCCAACAGCCAAGATATTGATGCTGTTTATATTGCGAGCCCCAACTCTTTTCATGCCGAGCAGGCCATTTTATTAATGAAACATGGAAAACATGTTTTATGCGAGAAACCAATTGCCTCTAATCTAATGGAACTGCAGGAAATGATTAAAACGGCAAAAGAAAATCAAGTTTTGCTTATGGAAGCACTGAAAACAACCTTTACTCCTAATTTTAAAAGTATCCAAAATAATCTTCACAAAATAGGGAAAGTCCGCCGAAGCGTGGCAAGCTACTGCCAGTATTCTTCTCGTTATGATGCCTATAAATCTGGCCAGGTCCTAAACGCATTTAACCCTATTTTCTCTAACGGTGCTTTAATGGACATTGGTGTTTACTGTATTTACCCAATGATTACTTTGTTTGGAAAACCACAGAGTATAAAAGCAAATGGAATCCTCCTGGAATCCGGAGTGGATGGTGAAGGAAGCCTCATTATGCAATATGAAGAGCAAGAGGCGGTCATTATGTTTTCTAAAATCACAAGTTCTTCTATTCCTTCTGAAATACAAGGTGAGAATGGCAATATAATCATTGATCAAATGAATATCCTCAAAACATAAAGATTCATTACAAAGACGGAACGATTGAAGATATTACACACATCCAAACGGCTCATTCTATGTATTATGAGATCGAAGAATTTATTGGGTTGCTAAAAAAGGGGATTTTTGAATCCTCTATAAATTCTTTTTATAATTCCGTTACTGCAGCAGAAGTAATGGAAGAAGCAAGAAAACAAATAGGTCTTGTTTTTCCTGCTGATAATTATTAAAAATATTAGTATTTATCGGGATTATCCTGTTACTTCTGCGTTAGATGTAAAAACATCGCTATTGATGTTGGTTTGTGTGTTCCAAAACTCGTCCTTTTTTGAACACGACCATCTAGTTCTCAAAAAGGTGTCACTTTTGACGGTATTTTGCGCAGATTTTAAGTATTAATTTGCTCAATAGAGTCATAAGAGGCTCGTGATTTTCTTGTTGGTAATCATGAGCCTCTTTCATACTTATTCAAGTATTTATTGTTCAACAGTAAATGATAACAATTCGTCCTTTATACGGTGTATGTTTGGAGTTCAGTGAATAAAAGCGAGTGTCCTTTAACGAACCTGCCTTTTCTTTTTGGTGTACTTTTTCTTTGCCTATCTTCTACATAAGTACACTTTTACGCAAGGTTCATTATGAGACGCAAATATCTTATTGGCAGATGAATAAAGCTACCAAGGTAGTAGCGTAGAAACCTTTATCGGTGAGTATGAGGTACTCCCGAAGAAACAGGATTCGTTTTCCAACATAGTGATGATGATGTCCTGCATTAAAAGAGGTCAGTTCTGAAAAATGGTGGATATGGACGAGTACGGGCCGGTCATTCCATGTCGTAATATACAAATGATGAGAGTGGCTCAATATTCATGATTTAAGTGTTTTTCGATAAGCAAAATATGCTGATTTTATTAATAGATTAGATTTGGTCAATTCATTTATTGGACATTAAAGGTTCTTTTTTTGATCAAAAAAAGAAAAATATCTTGAATTCAAAATAATTTAATGCTAATATCAACAATGAAGTATCTTGAATTCGAGATATTTAAGAATACAAGTCTTATTAAATACCTATTTAGGAGGTTTAACTAATGTTAAACAATAAAGGAATTGGTGCTTTGATTTTACGGATTACGCTGGGGGTTATTTTCTTGGCTCACGGAACGGCGAAGTTTCAAGGAGGTATAGAAAATACCGTTGGCTGGTTTGAAAGTATTGGGCTGCCAGGTTTTATGGCCTATGCTGTGGCTGCAATTGAAGTAGTAGGCGGCATTGCGCTAATAGCTGGTGTGGGTACAAGAATTGTTTCTGCTTTGTTTGCTCTTTTATTAATCGGCGCTATTATTAAAGTGAAATTTGCAGCTGGATTTTTAAATGGTTATGCATATGACCTCGTTTTGCTTTCAATGTCTGTTTCCCTTTTTGTAGAAGGAAGCAAGCTGTATTCTGTCGGAAACCTTCTTTTCAATCAAGACAAAGAAACTAATCGTTATTCAAAATCAGTTTAAGTATCTCGATTTCAAAAATCTTTAAATCGAGATTTAAGAATAAAAACCGTCTATATGGGTAAAAAACAAACTGTTGGGTTTTATTTGGACCTGTGACGGAGTTTTACTACGAAGCGATAAAAAGGTGCAGGTGATCAAGTAATGGGATTTTTAGAAAAACTATTTGGAAATTCATCGAAAAAGGAGAGAGAAGTTATGACAAAGGTAAAAACAGCGATTATCTATTACAGTTCTGGTGGGACTAATTATCAACTAGCTCAATGGGCTGCAGATGGAGCTAAAGAAGCGGGCGCTGAAGTAAAGGTACTAAAAGTTGCGGAAACTGCTCCACAGGCTGCGATTGATTCGAACCCTGGATGGAAAGCCCATGTAGAAGCAACAAAAGATGTTCCAGAAGTGACACTGGCTGACCTGGAATGGGCAGATGCTATCATCTTCAGTGTTCCAACACGGTTTGGTAATATGCCAGCACAAATGAAAGCATTTATAGATACAACAGGTGGCCTTTGGTTCCACGGCAAACTTGCAAACAAAGTGGTAAGTGCTATGTCTTCTGCTCAAAACCCACATGGGGGTCAGGAAGCAACAATCTTATCCCTTTATACAACTATGTATCATTGGGGTGCCATTGTTGCAGCGCCTGGTTATACAGATCAAGTTACATTTGCGGCTGGCGGAAATCCATACGGAACTAGCGTAACGGTTGGCCAAGATGGAAAAATGATCGAGGATGTTCAGGCAGCTGTTAAACATCAGGCAAAACGTACAGTAACTGTTGCACAAGCAATTGTAAAAGGAAACCAATAATAACACCAGAAGAGCCAATCGGTTATCCGATTGGTCTTTTTTATAGGAAATCATGACACTCTTGAAAATTAGAACAAACGCAGAAGGGTTACGTTTCATATTAGGTTTATATTTCTTCTTTGCAGCAAGAAACATTTTCTATTGTAATTCTGGGGTCCATTTATAGAGGTTTACAGACCGAAAGGTGATCAAATACAGCCATTGGTTATGTAGTGTAAATTATTATATCTTCTAGTATTACTTCGATTGGACCAAGAAGTTATTCCCTTTACATATAGTTAGAAATATAACAGTGCTGAGCCAAAGGAAATGAAACACTTTTAAAAAAATATAAGACCGCTGATCAAATATTAGGTATGGGATCCAACATATATAACAAAAAACAAGTAAGTTGTTGACAAATATAAATTAATATTTTAAAATTATCTCATATTCAAGATATTTTAATTCGAGATAAATATCCTCCTTTGTAGGAAGTGTTTTTAATGGAATCAAACTGTATAAGTTAATCCTTTTTAGTATTTATAAAAGCCTTTAACACGATACTAATGGGATTTATTTCAGATTAAATATCTCGAATTCGAGATATTTAAAAGTAAGGATGATGTGAAAATGGCCGATTTTACACAAATAGTAAAAGAACGGCGGTCTGCAAGTAATTTTCTTGCGGATCACCGAAGAACTAAACGAAATTTTTAAATTGGTTAAACTTGCACCATCCGCTTTTAATCTTCAACATACAAAATATGTAACCATTATTGATCCTGTAATCAAAGAAAAGATAAAGAATGCTGCATATGGACAATATAAAGTAGCCAGTGCTTCAGCAGTTATCCTAGTCCTAGGAGACAAAAACGCATTTCAACAGGCTTCGGAAATTTATGAAGGTTTAATGATGTTAGGGATGGTTAATAAACAGGAATATAGCGATATGTTACATGATACTATTTCATTTTATGAATCGAGAGGCCAGGAATTCCAAAGAGATGAAGCGATAAGAAATGCTTCGCTATCTGCCATGCTGTTCATGATGGCTGCCAAGGATAAGGGCTGGGATACCTGTCCCATGATTGGATTTGATCCTGAAGCTGTTAAAGAGGTTTTAGACATAAGTGACCAAGACGAAGTGGTCATGATGATTACGGTCGGAAAAGAGAACGTAGAAAGCAGAAAACCACGAGGGTATCGCAAACCAGTCAGCGAATTTGTTACCTATTACTAAGCTAGATAAAGACCATAATGCACAAATATATTCTAAGGATTACATGAAAAAAGGAGCGAATGAAAATGAGTAAAAAAACAATGGGTATTCACCATATCACGGCAATTGTAGGGCATCCGCAGGAAAATGTAGATTTCTATGCAGGGGTCTTGGGGTTGCGTCTGGTTAAACAAACGGTCAATTTTGATGATCCAGGTACGTATCACCTTTATTTTGGGGATGAAGGCGGAAAACCAGGAACAATCATTACATTTTTCCCTTGGGTAGGTGCCCGTCAGGGAACAATAGGAGATGGCCAGGTAGGTGTGACTTCGTACGTGGTTCCTAAAGGAGCCATGGAATTTTGGGAAAAAAGACTAGCGAAGTTTGAGGTTCCTGTTACAAAGATGGAACGATTTGGAGAGCAATACTTAGAGTTTGATGATCCCCATGGACTTCATTTAGAAATTGTTGAAAGAGAAGAAGGAGAAAAGAATACGCGGCAGTTTGGTGAGGTTACACCGGATGTAGCCATTAAAGGTTTTGGTGGTGCGACACTATTATCAGCCCGGCCCGAAAAAACAGCTGATTTATTGGAAAATGTGATGGGTCTCGAAAAAATGGGTGAAGAGGGGGATTTTGTTCGTTTCCAATCTTCAGCTGATATCGGAAATATCATTGATTTAAAATTAACTTCTGTTGGGCGCGGACAAATGGGTACAGGTACAGTACACCACATTGCATGGCGTGCTGAAGATGACCAGGATCAGTTAGATTGGCAAAAACATGTAGCCAGTAACGGATATGGCGTAACTCCTGTTCAGGACAGAAACTACTTTAATGCGATTTACTTCAAGGAACACGGAGAAATCCTGTTTGAAATTGCGACGGATCCCCCGGGGTTTGCCCATGATGAGTCAGAGGAAACAATGGGGGAAAACTTGATGCTGCCTGAGCAGTATGAATCTCGTAGAGGGCAAATTGAACGGGTACTGCCTCCTTTTGAAGTAAGAGAGTTAGACTAAATCCGGACTGGAGTGATTTCTTTGCTTTCGATTGATCCATCGGCAAATACGGAAAGAGAAAATTATAAGTTTTTAATAGGAAGTATTATTCCAAGACCTATCGCTTTCGTCACAACGATGTCAAAAGAGGATACTTTGAACGGTGCACCATTTAGTTATTTTAATATTGTTTCGTCTAATCCCCCAATGATTTCATTATCTATTCAGCGTAATAAGGGGCAACAGAAGGATACAGCCCGAAATATCATTGAGTCAAAGGAATTTGTGGTCCATATTGTTGATGAACAAAATGTCAAAAAAGTGAATAGAACAGCTGCAAACCTCCCACCGGATCAAAGCGAAATTGAACTGGCACACTTAACGCCAATAGAGAGCGTAAAAATCTCTGTACCAGGGATAAAGGAAGCAAAAATCCGGATGGAGTGTTTATTGGAGCATTCCTTAGAATTAGGAGGCTTGGATGCTCCTGGATGTGATCACATTATAGGAAAAGTTGTTCAATTTCACATTGATAATGCGATTTATGAAAATGGAAGAATAGATCCAAAGGGATTAGGTGCAGTAAGCCGGTTGGCGGGTAATCATTATGCGACAATTGGTGAGATCTTTTCCGAAGAAAGACCCCAATAGTTACAGCAAAACCCTATTGGTGAAATGGTTTTTCGGGATGTAAAATCCTTTTTCGTGCATGGAAATGAGTCATTCCATACTGAAAGAAGCATGATAGTTGTCCGCTCCCTTAAAAAAGACGTTAAGCCTTTGTGTTTAAACGTTCTTTTTTAAGGGAGTATTTTTATGGACAAAAAGATGATCTGGATGAAAATGAAATGAAAAAGCTCGAAAGATACGATATGATTCTTTCTTGGTCATCATGACCAGACACAGCGAAAGGGATATAGCCTTACTCCTTTAAAAAACTAGGCTGCAACAGCTAATTCAGCTAACAAAAAAGCAAAAAGAGCATTTGACAACGTAAGAAACTTATTTTATAATTATCTCATATTCAAGATACTTTAATTCGAGATAAATTGATAAAATATTCTATAAGGGTGCGATGACCATGAGCCAAGAGTTAACTCTCAAATCCTTTGTCGTCTTTATGCGGGCTGCACAGGCTGTAGAAGAAAAAATCTACCAAGACATTGCGCGTTATGGAATAAATACCAGTGAATTTGCAGTGTTGGAATTGTTGTATCACAAAGGGCGGCAAACGATTCAACAGATTGGAAAAAAAGTGTTGCTTGCCAGTGGAAGCATGACATACGTGCTTGATAAGCTGGAGCAAAAAAACCTTGCAAAGCGGGAAAACTGTCCGGATGACCGGAGAGTCATATATGCGGTTCTTACAAATAAGGGAACCTCCTTTATAGAAGACATTTTTCCTCAGCATCAAAAAGTAATTGAACAGATTTTTGAAGGATTAACGGATCAGGAAAAACACGAATTTATCCATCTTGTTAAAAAAGTAGGATATCAAGCGAAAGACCATTAATTTTTTTGTTAAATATCTCGAATTCGAGATATTAACGAATTAAAGATTACGTTAAAACTGGAGAGATATTTTCAATCGAAAGACCCAAGTAACAGGAAAAGAGGCTGCTCAGCATGCAAAAAACAGCAGGCATTCACCATATTACCGCAATGGTCAACGATCCTCAAAGGACGATTGACTTTTATGCCGGGGTTCTCGGACTAAGGCTAGTGAAAAAAACGATTAATTTTGACCGCCCAGAAGTATACCATCTTTATTTCGGGAATGAATCTGGTGAACCAGGAACTGCGATCACTTTTTTTCCATGGGCTAAACAGTTAAAAGGACGCATCGGAACTGGACAGGTCGGGGTCATCCGTTTTATCATTCCAGCCGATTCGATGGAATTTTGGAAGAATCGGTTAAAGAAGTTTAATGTGAAATTTATTTCGGCCGTCCGTTTTGGTGAAAAGCATGTAGCTTTTCAGGACCCAGACGGCCTTGAAATTGAATTGGTAGAGCGAAGAGAAGGGACTGTAAATCATTGGGCGTTCGGAGGAATTCAGGAGGAAAATGCCATTCAGGGATTTGATGGAGCTCTTTTGATCTCCCCGCAGCCTCATAAAACAGCGGATGTGCTTGAAAATGTATTGGGTCTAGAATGCATTGGACAGGAAGAAGGCTTTCTAAGATTTAAATCGGAAGCATCGCTTGGAAACACTATTGATATTAAGCTGACTCCTTCTGTTCGTGGGCTGATGGGGGCAGGGACGATTCATCATATTGCCTGGAGAGCAAGAGATGAAGAAGAACTGCACAAATGGAGGGCGCTCCTTGTGGAAAAAGAGTACTACCCAACCGAAATACGTGATCGACAGTACTTTAAAGCCCTTTATTTTCATGAAGAGGGCGGCATTTTGTTTGAGATAGCGACCGATCCGCCAGGGTTTTCGATGGATGAACCAATGGAGACACTGGGACAAAAGCTGATGCTGCCGTCCTGGCTGGAGTCAAAACGAGAAGAATTAGAAAAGACCTTACCTCCTATTGAGGTTCGTGTTTTGGAAGGAGACCAAAAATGAAACACATCTTTCAAAAAGGCAAAGACCTTTCTAAACCCACGTTATTACTGCTTCATGGGACTGGAGGCAACGAGCTTAGCCTGATGCCCCTTGCCGGAAAAATTGATGAGGAGGCTTCTATATTAAGCGTAAGAGGAAATGTACTGGAAAATGGCATGCCGCGTTTTTTCCGAAGACTCTCAGAAGGCGTATTTGATGAAGAAGACCTGGTCTCCCGTACACAAGAATTGAATGCGTTTCTTGATGAATCTGCAGAAAAGTATGGGTTTGACCGGAATAATATAATCGCCATCGGTTATTCAAATGGAGCCAATATAGCGGCAAGCTTATTATTCCATTATCAAAATGCCTTGAAGGCGGCAATTCTTCATCATCCAATGGTACCCCGAAAAGGAATAGAGCTTCCTGATTTAACAGGGAAGTCCGTGTTTATTGCTGCGGGGACAAATGATCCAATTTGTTCGCCGATGGAATCTAAGGAACTCCAGTCTTTATTAGAAAAAGCAAATGCAGATATAGAGCTGTACTGGGAACACCATGGCCACCAGTTGACGCAGACAGAAGTAAATACTGCAGCGCAGTGGTATCAAAAACATTTTGCATAACGGTTAACAGTAACACTAAAAACAAAATAAAAAAGGAGGTTCGTTTTATGGCGGACTTAGGTTTATTCATTATTCGGATTATAATTGGAATCGTATTTTTTTACTATGGCACACAAAAATTATTTGGGTGGTTTGGTGGCTATGGCATTAAAGGAACAGGTGGATGGTTCGAGTCCATCGGCGTAAAACCGGGAAATGCAGCAGCTGCTTTTAGCGGCTTAGCAGAACTTACAGCGGGTATCTTATTTATCGCCGGTTTCTTTCTCCCTCTCGGTGCTGTGCTTATTACACTAGTTATGATCGGAGCGATTGCAAAAGTACACGGCGCTAAAGGCTTTGCTAACGCGGCCGGCGGATTTGAATACAACGTGGTGCTGATTGTCGTCGCCATTGGGCTTGCGCTCATTGGGCCAGGAGCTTATTCTATTAAAGAATTTTTAGGAGTGTAAACTCTTCTGTCGATTGAATAGCGAGAAAGAGAAGACATAATTCTGTAAATAAAAAGAGCCAACACGGAATTACACCCCAATTGTTAGACTGTGTCTAACAATTGGGGTGCTTTTTTATTGTTTTTGATGGGTATTCAGCTTTGTACTTTATATGTGTTCCAAAACTCGTGTTTTTTGTTCAATTGACAAATTATTCAACAGTAAAAACAAATTTATATTTTCAAAAAGAAAGCGTTGACATTGGTTTTTATCCATGATAATGTTTAACTATCAACTGAATAACAACTCCATTTTAGGATTGTTACTGGTTAAGCAGGCAAAACCTAAATCATAGAACGTATCAGAAGCCTATTTATGTCTTTCTGTCGTTGCATGATTTAGGTTTTTTTAATTTCATATGAAAAACAGGATTGTGACTGTTCGGCAGGCAAGACCTGGATTGATCTGAAGGCAGAAGTGTGCGCACCCTTTCTGTGTTGAGATCAGTCCGGGTCTTTTCTTTTAGCAAAACCAAAATGAAGGAGTGAAGAGATGATGAGTTACACTAAACTTGCAAGCGATATCATTAAGAATGTCGGAGGTGAACAAAACATCTCCAGTCTTGTACACTGTGCCACAAGACTACGGTTTAAATTAAAAGACCGGAAAAAAGCGAATAAAGATGTTTTGCAAGACATGAACGGTATTCTTAGTGTCGTAGAAAGCGGCGGGCAATTTCAAGTCGTCATCGGAAACCATGTTAACGATGTCCATAAAGAAATTATGAATCAAGTAAATCTGGGTGACACGTCAGATTCTTCAAATGAAAGCAGCGAAAAAGTAGGCATCCTTTCCAAAGTGTTTGAAGTTGTTTCAGGAAGTTTTTCTCCATTGCTTGGCGCACTTGCAGGCGCTGGTATGTTAAAAGCGTTGCTAACCGTTTTAACAATGCTTGGCTGGATGTCGGCAGAAAGCGGCACGTATTTCGTTCTTTCAGCAGCTGGAAACGCTGTTTTCTACTTCCTGCCAATTTTCCTTGGCATTACAGTAGCTATTAAACTTGGCGCAAATCCATATATCGGAGGCACGATCGGGGCGGCTTTGCTGGAACCGAATCTAACGTCGTTAGCAACAGCTGAAGGTACACAGTCATTTTTAGGTATTCCGCTTGTTTTAATGAACTATTCTTCTACTGTTTTCCCAGTTTTTATCGCTGTATTGATTTATTCAATGTTAGAAAGATTTTTGAAAAAAGTCATTTACAAAGATGTTCAAATGTTTTTAGTTCCAATGATTTCATTAATGGTCATTGTGCCATTAACCGTTCTCGCTTTTGGTCCATTCGGTGTTTATGTTGGTAATGCAATTGGCGACTCTGTTCTTTTCCTTGGCGAGAAAAGCGGTATTTTAACAGGAGCTGTTATGGGAGCCGGATGGACATTCTTAACGATTTTCGGCCTGCACTGGGGACTAGTCCCAATTATCATAGGGAATCTTGCGAACGGCGGAGATCCGCTAGCGCCGATGTTGGCGGCAGCTCCTTTTGCCCAAATCGGTGTAGCGCTGGCTATTTTCCTTAAGGCAAAAGACAAGCAGCTAAAAGCGCTTGCTGGTTCAACCTTCCTGCCAGGCGCTTTAGCGGGTGTAACGGAGCCGATTATTTACGGATTAATGATGCGCTTTAAACGAACAATTCCATTTATCGCAATTTCGGGTGCGATTGGTGGGGCTATCAATGGAGCATTTGGTGTAAAAGGAATGGTTTTCGCATTCCCTAGCTTCCTGTCTATTCCAGCATTTTCACCGATGGCTCTTTATATGATCGGCATTTTCACAGCGTTTGTTCTTGCTTTTGGCTTAACATATCTCTTCGGATTTGAAGATAAAAAGCAAAAAGAAGCGGCTGAAGAGTCATCTCCAACAAAAGAAGCGGCGCCGATGGTCCGCAAAACAATGATTTCAAGCCCGCTAAACGGTGAAGTAAAACCGCTTAACTCTGTAAATGACCAAGTGTTTGCATCCGGTGCTCTTGGCAAAGGGGTAGCCATTGAACCTGTATCCGGGCAGGTGTATTCACCGATAAGCGGCAAAGTAATGACGCTGTTTCCCACAGGTCATGCAATCGGCCTTTTATCAGATGACGGCGTAGAGATGCTTATTCATATTGGCATTGACACGGTTCAGTTAAATGGTGAGTACTTTTCTCCAAAAGTAAAGCAAGGCGATCAAGTAAGTAAAGGTGATCTGCTTATTGAGTTTGATGTTAAAAAAATTCAAGAAGCAGGCTACCAAACAATAACACCTGTAATTATCACAAATACCAACGATTATCTTGATGTACTTGAAACCGAAAAACCGACAATTAACCAAAATGATGACCTTCTGACGATCATTGCGTAAAAACAATTAAAACGAAAAGCGTAACAAGGAATTTTTCTGGGACGCTTTTCGTTTATACCATTTAAAGGAGTCATGTTGAAATGACAAAACAAGTATTTCCTGAAGATTTTTTATGGGGCGGCGCAGTAGCGGCCAATCAAGTAGAAGGAGCTTATTTAGAAGGCGGCAAAGGATTATCTACCGTAGACCTTCTCCCTTTCGGCCCAAATCGAATGTCTTTAATGAAAGGGCGTGTTGATTCACTCGTTCCTGATCCAAATGAGTTTTATCCTTCCCATGAAGCCATTGATTTTTATCATCGATACAAAGAAGATACTGCCTTATTTGCAGAAATGGGCTTTAAAGCGCTTCGGGTATCGATCGCCTGGGCACGGATTTTCCCCAATGGAAATGACGAAACACCGAATGAAGAAGGTCTTCAGTTTTACGATGACCTATTCGATGAGTTATTGAAAAACAGCATTCAGCCCGTTGTTACAATTGCCCATTTCGATGTGCCCGTTCATTTGGTTGAACAATACGGAAGCTGGAGAAGCCGTGAACTTGTCAGCTTTTTCGAAACATATGCCAAGACGCTTTTTGTTCGCTACAAAAACAAAGTGAAATACTGGATGACATTCAACGAAATTAATATGCTGTTGCATTTGCCGTTTATCGGAGCCGGCCTCGTGTTTAAAGAAGGCGAAAATAAAAAGCAGATCCAATATCAGGCTGCCCATCATCAACTGGTCGCAAGCGCGCTTGCCGTAAAAGCCTGTCACGAAATAATTCCTGACGCGAAAATCGGCTGTATGCTCGCTGCCGGCTCCACCTATCCATATACATGCAACCCGGATGATGTTTTAAAAGGAATGGAGATGGACCGTGAATCATTTTTCTTTATTGATGTCCAGTCACGGGGCGAGTATCCAGGGTATGCAAAGCGGTTTTTCAAGGATCATAATCTGACTGTTCAAATGGAAGATGAAGATGAATCTCTTTTAAAAGAACATACCGTTGATTATATCGGATTCAGTTATTACGCAAGTCGGGCCATGAGTACAGATCAAGAGATCCTAAATAATATGACAGATGGAAATGTTTTTGCTTCTGTAGAAAATCCTTATTTGGAAAAGTCCGAATGGGGCTGGACAATTGATCCAAAGGGCTTCCGGATTACAGCAAATCAGCTGCATGACCGTTATCAAAAACCATTGTTTGTCGTTGAAAATGGACTGGGTGCTGTCGATGAGGTAAATGAACATGGTGAAATCAATGACCATTACCGGATTGATTATTTAAAGAAACATATTGAACAAATGGCAGAAGCCATTAAAGATGGTGTAGAGCTGATCGGCTATACAAGCTGGGGTCCAATCGATCTTGTCAGTGCTTCTTCTGGCGAAATGAAAAAACGGTACGGCTATATCTATGTTGAAAAAGATAACGAAGGCGGCGGCTCTATGAAGAGAATAAAAAAGAAAAGTTTTGACTGGTACAAAAAAGTCATTGAAACAAATGGCCAGGTACTTTAAGTATGAAATTCTTTTGATGAAACATACCTTTAGACAAGAATGAAAATAGAGGATTTTCGATCAGTACAAATACAAATGATTATCTGGATGTAATGGAAACAGAACAGCCGACTGCCCATCCAAATGAACATTTGTTAACTGTTATGACATAAAAAATCAAAATGAAGGAGTATTGACGATGACATTATTCAAAGCAGCATTTCCAGAGAACTTTTATTGGGGTGGCGCAACAGCTGCCAACCAGATTGAAGGCGCATTTGACAAGGAAGGCAAAGGGCTTTCTGCGGCTGACTTTGTCGCATACATTCCTAAATCAGAACGGTTAAAAGATAACGAAATGGAAGTCACATCTGAAGCTATTCAAAAAGCTTTAAACGGTGAGTCCACAACCCGCTATCCAAAGCGAGAAGGAATTGATTTTTACCACCATTACAAAGAAGACATTGCTCTATTTGCTGAGATGGGTTTTAAAGCATTCCGCCTTTCTATTCACTGGTCACGTATTTTTCCGAACGGATGGGACGAAACACCAAACGAAGCGGGCCTTCAATTTTATGATAATGTGTTCGATGAGCTCTTAAAACATGGTATTGAACCTGTTGTTACTCTATCTCACTATGAAACTCCGTACGGCCTGACAGAAAAATATAACGGCTGGGCCGGGCGTGAGACGGTCGACCACTTTGTCCGCTATGCAGAAACCGTTTTTAAGCGTTATAAAGAAAAGGTGAAATATTGGATTTCATTTAATGAAATCAATGTGATGACTCTCAGTCCCTACACAGGCGGCGGCATTTTATCAGACCGAGAAGAAGACCCTGTACAGGCAAAATATCAAGGACTCCATCATCAATTTGTAGCGAGTGCGCTTGCGACAAAAGCGCTTCATGAAATCATTCCGGGTGCTATGATGGGCTGTATGCTAGCTAAAATGACGCATTACCCACATACACCAAATCCAGAAGATGTGCTAAAAGCGCAGCAGGATAATCAACACAATCTCTTTTTTACTGATGTGCATGCACGAGGCGAATATCCAACATATATGAATCGATTCTTTAAAGAAAAAGGCATCTCGATTCGAAAAGAAGACGGTGATGAAGCGTTATTAAAACAATATACAGTTGATTACATTACATTTAGCTACTATATGTCTATGCTTTCTTCTGTGTCGCCCGAAGGTGAAGTGACCGCAGGTAATTTGTTTAACAGCTTAAAAAATCCATATTTGAAAGCATCAGATTGGGGCTGGCAGATTGATCCTATTGGACTTCGAGTAACTTTGAATGAGCTTTATGATCGCTATCGCCTGCCACTGTTTATCGTCGAAAACGGCCTCGGTGCTTATGATAAAGTTGAAGAAGACGGTTCGATTCACGATACGTATCGGATAGATTATTTAAAACAGCATGTTGAGCAAATGAAAGAAGCCATTGGAGACGGTGTCGACTTGATCGGCTACCTTGCCTGGGGTCCAATTGACTTGATTTCCATGTCGACCAGTGAAATGTCCAAGCGCTATGGTTTCATTTACGTAGATAAAGATGACGATGGAAATGGTACACTGGCTCGCAGCCGGAAAGATTCTTTTTTCTGGTACAAAACAGTAATCGAGAGCAACGGGGAAGAGCTTTAAAATAAAAACATTCCTTACAAAATAACTCAGCTTGCAGACAGCATTTTTACTTTAAAAACATTGTCTGCAAGCTTTTTTTATATGGTCATCCTCCTTAATAATCTCACTTTCATTATCACTTTCTTGCTCAAAAGTATCGATTTATGCATTGTTAGAAAGATTTTTGAAAAAAGTCATATACAAAGATGTTCAAATGTTCTTAGTTCCAATGATGTCATTAATGATTATTGTGCTATTAACCGTTCTCGTTTTTGGTCCATTCGGTGTTTATGTTGGTAATATGCTTCTCACTTGCCTTTTATAAGTGCCGGTCTTATTTTCAACGAATATGATAACAAGGAACAAATTCAATATCAAGCAGCGCATCATCAACTGGGTCACAAGCGTGCTTGCCGTAAAAGTATGTCACGAAAGGATTCCTGACGCGAAAATCGGCTGTATGCTCGCTGCCGGCTCCACCTATCCATATACGTGCAACCCGGATGATGTTTTAAAAGGAATGGAGATGGACCGTAAATCATCTTTCTTTACTGATGTTCAGTCGCGTGGAGAATACCCGAGTTACGCAAAACGTTTTTTTTAGGATCATAATTTGACTATTCAAATGGAAGATGGAGAGGAGTCTCTTTTAAAAGAACATACCGTTGATTATATCGAATTTAGTTATTATGCAAGCCGGGCAATGAGTACAGATCCTTCATTCTTTTATTTTACTATAACGTTCGTAAAGTGATTTCTTGCTTAAACGAACGCAAAAACCGGTGTTTTTTTGCATAAAGAAGAACCGTTCGTAAAGATCTACTTTTACCAACGGAAGTATTAATAGTAAATTGGAATCTATAAAGTTTTTCGCATAATTTCGAATACACAGAATCGATCAAAATTAATTGTTATTACTATCCATTTTTTCTTTCTCTATTTGTAACCCGGTGTATATGGATCATAAAATAAGCTATTTCATCTTTGGTAAGTGTAGTATCATAAGAATTCTCTAAATAGGCATTCACTTTCTGGCTGCATCGATAGGCTTCGGTATACTTATTCTTTAGCTGTTCATACAATGTATCATCATCTTCTTCCAAAATAAGCTCACGATTTTGTAAGCGATAAGCAAAATACCTTAGATGGGTTAGAAAACGGTTATAATTCATCGAGTTTTCATCTAACTCTATGCTATAATGATATTTAACAATATTTAGTATGTCATTTGCAATTTGTGTCATCATCATGGTTTGGTCCATGCCAGATCCACTTTCTTGAGCATTTATAAAATGCAAGGCAATAGACCCTGCCTCATCTTCTGGAAGCTTTATTTCGGTTTCTTTTTCAATTATCTGTAGGGCCTTAACGGCAACCTCAAATTCCTTTTTATAGAGTTTCTTTATTTCCCACAATAATGCATTCTTTATAGTCAAACCCTGTTGATATCGGGCTATAGCAAAACTAATGTGATCCGTTAAAGCCAAATAGACACTATCCTTAAAATTAACATCTAATTCTTTTTTTGCATACTGAATAATTTCATTTGAAATTTCCAAGTGTTCGACTGGAATATCCTGTATCAGCTCAGCTAGCTTTTCAGATAATCCTTTTGTTTCTAAAATGAAGGTTTTTTCCACCTTGGATAGGTCTACTTCGTCCCCTACTCTTTTCTGGAAAGCTAAGCCCTTTCCCATCATAACAATTTCAGTTTTTTCTTCTTTCCCAGCCAAAAGAACATTATTGTTGAACACTTTTTTGATTTTCACCTGTAAGCCACCTACTTTCTATTAAAAAACAAAAGACCTAAACAAACACAAAAATTTCGAGAAGGAAAATTTTTGTGTTTGTTTAGGTCATGCCTGCCGAACAGTAACATTCCTTTTATAATATCAATTATACTCCATATAGAAAACGGTTTCAACAAGAACCTTCTTAATTTAAATTTGTTTGATGGGATTTGTATGACAACTCGCTTCAACCGAGTCCCTTCAGCAATTAGATGAAATATCAACATTAACCTTTAACAGAGAATCTTTGACCGATTTTCTGGTATTGCACTAATTTATTTAGGAATAAAGTTAGCACTTGAAAAAAATTAATTTTAGATTATTGTTTCAATCTTAGTTATAGGTAAGGACGATATTGGTACTTTGCACTAACTGGGGACATGAATCTAAAATGAAGAATATGTGAATTTTTTCACTTAAACTATAGGGGGCTTTAGTTTAATATCCAAAGTTATCATAAGCCGAAAATATGCAAATTTTTATTCATTCCTTGTATGTTTTCGGCTTTCTTACATTCAAAAACATACTGCCGTAAACAGCATTTTTTAGGTTCTTACGTGAAGCTGGTGAACGGTTTTTTTATTGTTAGGCTGATATAATAAAGGAAAAGG
>NZ_JANAVL010000022.1:0-38791 GCF_024213455.1 Domibacillus sp. A3M-37
CCTTTTCCTTTATTATATCAGCCTAACAATAAAAAAACCGTTCACCAGCTTCACGTAAGAACCTAAAAAATGCTGTTCATGGCAGGATGTTTTTTGAATACGCTGCGTTTTACATGGAGTGGCGGATGGGTTAGGCTAATTGCCCAGAAAAGCTTGTTGCTCTGGTATTTCCAAGAAAATCTGTCCGCAAAGGCTCCATGTCAAGCAACAAAATTAGAATGAATAAATTATATTAATAACGAATAAATATACTGATATTTAGTGCATCAGTTAAATGCCAAATACAGTGAAAAGTGAATGTTTTAGATGATACTGTTTTTTATCAGGAAAAGCAGTGACGATTTCTTGAATCTCCGTACATTCCCTTAACTAGTGCATAGGATAATTTTATAAACTGTGAAGGGATTGAGGAAAATGTACTATGTTCCTTATATGTATCCATATCAATATCCTTATTATGTTAATGCACCAATGTATAACGATGGAAGACGGTCTGTTAACTGGAATTTTCCTAATGAGATAGAGCAGGCAAACCGATTTGATTCTTCCCGATCTTCTAAAGATAATGCAAGTACTTTGTTAACAGATTATGGGCCAAAACCATTTGTCGTTAATATTAATGAAGCCACGAAGCAAAACAATACGTATCGTACTGCCTTATGGACAGGAGCACATCTACAAGTTACTTTAATGAGTCTCAATGTTGGCGAAGATATCGGTTTGGAAATGCATCCTGACGTTGATCAATTCTTACGTATTGAACAAGGCCAGGGGATTGTTCAAATGGGCAAGAGTAAAGATAATTTAAACTTTGAAAGAAATGTCTACGATGATTCTGCAATAATGATACCTGCTGGAACATGGCATAATCTTACCAACACAGGTAATATTCCGCTAAAACTTTACTCGATATATGCTCCTCCTAACCATCCATTTGGTACTGTTCATGTTACCAAAGCAGATGCATTGGCTTCGGAAGAAGGCTACGGCCATGGAAAAGGAAATACAGTTATTTTTGGCAGGACTCCAGATGAATGGATAAAGCATACGGAATTTTTGGTGAAAGAAGGATTAGAGGATGTTAAAAGAGGAATAAATTCTACACACATTCTTCAAGAATTTATTCTAATGGGAATACTTGTAGGGAAAGGGTATTCTCCTGAAAGAGCATATGAAACAGTAGAAGAATGGGAACGTACAGGAGAATCCAAACTTCTTCAGCAAAGCAAAAATATGTAGAAATAGAGCAAAAGCATATAGTTAAGAGAAAAATGTTAAACCCACAATCGGGTGCTTTTCTTTATTAAGTGAAACTAAAGAATATTATTAATTTCACCATTAAGCAGAACAAGGGAACTCCTATTTATGGATTTCCCTTGTTCTGCTTAATGGTGATTCATAAAATACATAAACCACACTGCATGATTCTGTTCATCAAGCGCTGCTTCTCGAAATTGCTCGTTTATGGTTATCTTTTTAGAAAAAGAAAGTGGATATTTATGTTAAGGTAGATAAGAGATTGTGAAAAGGCATACTTAAAGTAACGGGCAGGTTAGTTGAAGATGAAACGATTAAATTAAAAGCAGAGTTCATTCTCTGCTTTTAATTTATTTTTCATTTTCTGAGTTAGTAGGATACTCAGTAAAATGTATTGCCAATTGAGTGTCAAATTGTATGCTCAATTTTTGATATTGCGATAGGGACAAAACGGCTGGTGTTTCAGGAGTCTCCTCAATAAGCAGTCTTTACCTCTACTAGTATTGCTTCAAGGATATTCCCGTCGAGACAACTCGTAGGCTATTCTTGAAGTAACGCTTGTCTCTCAAGGCTCTCCCCTGAATCTACTTTTACCGCAGGTGCTTCGTACCTTCCGTTACAATCATCATTAGTAAAAATCAACACAATCCTTTTAACAATTCCAAATTATTTAATCTATCCAAGCTTAATCCTCAACGCTTCTTTCAGGAGTTAATGCACTTATTAGCCCAATGGTATTTGGTGGTATGCTAGCAATCAGAAACAACCAGTTGCTGGTAATAATTGATAAGATTGTAAATACAATAAGTGAAACTGCCACAATGGAAATTCCGAATTTAACTCTAGAGGGTTTCAAAAGCTCTGTCATATTCATATTTATAGACAAAATCACGCCTGTAATACCCCAGCTCGCCATATGAACAATCATAATTACTCCCAGAACCATTGCGGCTCTTAGTTCAATGCCGAATGCTACCAGAGAAAATAGAACATAGATTGCAGCAAGGGTGAAGAACCAAGAAATTGATCGAGCCTTTTGCCAAATATGCTCATGTAGTTCATCCAAACCACGCTGCTTTTTGGCCATACGTCGGCCAAACCACCAGCCTAATATACCAAATACAGCTCCTCCATATAATCCTATCAACCCACCTATTTGTACTCCCATTATTCCTCTCCCCTTTCTCCCAATATAAAGACCTCTTCAATTATGCAATCGAATGCCTTCGAAATATTGTATGCCAGTTCGAGTGATGGATTATATTTTCCAGATTCGATGGCAATAATCGATTGTCTCGAGACGCCTACCTGTTTTGCTAAATCCTCTTGCGTCATCTTCTTAGCTTTGCGCAGATCTTTGATCCGGTTTCTCATCGTTTACTTACCTCCGATCAATTTTGTAAAGCTAGCTTTACAATCGGTTGTAAGTAAAGTTTAATTTACATTTTATGTAATGTCAAGGGTGATTTACATTTTTTATTATAAGATCAATTAAAAATAATACGGGATTGATATTTGAAGAAAAAGAAGACTCATTCTCACAAAAGAGTAAACATACTATAGGGAGGTGGATATGGATAACATTAAATCCTAGGAAACAAAGGTTTTGTGAAGAAATGCACTTAAAGTAACGAGTGCGTTAATGGAAAAGCGAAACATGAAGTTCGTTCCGAAAGCAACAAAATGTCTATTTTGTTGTATTTACAACACTCCCTTTTTTAGAATCGGGGGTGTTTTTTTGCTGCTTATATTAAATGGTGCAGGTTTTGGCAGTACTGCAAGGTGCTATATACAAGTAGTGGGTTTAGAGGTATATTTTACTAATAAAACAACAAGGTGATCATAATGAAATATACCGGAAGAATAATAACAGCAACGTTAGTCTTTATCATTAACTGTTCATATATAAGCTATTACTTTGTAGTAAAGGGACATGTAGAAATCATTGAAAAAATAGGATTGCCGGTAATGGTTTCTATTGCCTGGTGGTTTGGCAAACAGTATGATAGAGCCAAGTTTTTTTCTGAAAAGGACCCTTTAACTGAAGTTTATAACAGACGGTTTGTTTATAAATCATTCTCTAAAATGGCCAGTAAATCAAAAAAGGGTAATAGCAAGATCAACATCTTGCTTATAGACATAAATAACTTCAAGAAGATAAATGATACGTATGGTCATGAAGAGGGAGATGCCGTTTTAAAAGCAGTATCTAATACTCTTCTTGCCAATCAAAATAAATCAGAAATCATTGCAAGATGGGGTGGAGATGAGTTTGTCATTGTATCCCGATCTGATGTTTATAAAGATCAAGCAAAGATCATTGAAAAAATTGAATGTGCAGTAACAAAAGAATTGGGAAAATGTCCGGAAATTACGCCTGATTTAGGTATAGCAATAGGAGTGGCTGTATATCCAGACGAAGCAAGAACGCTAAATGAATTAATCAGTATTGCTGACAGTCACATGTATAAAGTAAAACGGAAGAATCAGAAGCCAAAAACATTGATCTAACAGCCGGTATATACTAAAAATGAAGGAATAAAAAGCGGGGATGAATGCAACATAAATGATATTATGTTACATTTGAAAAAGACTCCGGCTTCCTTTGCAGCTGGAGTCTTTAACGTACAATAGGGACAAACAGATGGATAATATAAATCCAACACAAAAAGAATTTTATGGTAAAATTTACATATGAAGTATCTTTGGGAATTTTGAATTTGGGGGATAAGTATGTCACCAAACGCAGTTATAACTTGCTTTTTAATGGTGCTGCCCGTCGTAATCCTTTCTATCGTTGCATTGTTTTTTCCGAAGAAGAGAATCGTTTTTTTATCGCTAGCCCTTTTTGTTAGTACAGCAGAAATCATAATTTTAATCTGGGAAAAAGATAATGAAAAGTTAACGGTAATGGAAAATATTATTGCAGTAGAATCACATTTACAAGAGAGGTATCCAGGTGAAGAATGGTTTATTAGAAGACGGGAAGGGGTTTTTCTCGATCATGGAGGGATTGAAGTAATATTCCTTAATGAACTAGATAGAGGGTATTACTATACTGTGGAGGGTGATCAAGTAAGACAAAGTGGAGGGTTTTTTAAAGAGGGTGCTGACAGGGACGAGAAGCACGCTGAAGAAGGACCCTAATCATGTAACCAAGAAAATAAAAACAGAATGCAACATAGAGTATTATGTTGCATTCGGAAACCAATAGAAAAACAGGCGTCATTCCTTTATGTACAAGGGAATGGCGCCTGTTTTCATATAACTCCCATTCTCTCAATGAAACATATTGAATCACTATGTTTTATTTAATGAAATATATTGCATCTTTAAAAAGTTGGATTTATATGCAGGAATATTTGTTCTTATGATGAATATAATAACTATAAGAACGTTTGTTCTCGTTGAAAGGAGTGATGTTGGTATGAGAAAGTTATACCCAGATCGAGGGATGATGAAATGGCAAGGTTTGATCCTGTCCGAGCATGCTGAAATGATGCATGCTGAAAAAAACAAGGTTATAAGAAGAGAAATTCTGTTTGATGAACAGCAAAAGGAAGAGTTTAACCGGATAGTCCATCTTTCTATCCACTTTAAAAAAGAGGCCGTCATTGAACTGAATACGTTTGGTGATGATGACCCGCTGAAAGTGAGCGGGGTCGTATCAGAGTTCAGCTGCCTTCCCGGTCAGAAGCCGTATATGAAGATGGATGGCTTCAGCTCAAGGCTTTGGATTGATGATACGGTTTCTATTGCGCTTGCTGAAGGTGAAGAATATGGAGACACCGATTGAAAACGATGAGCTGCCACACCGCGATGTGCTTTGCATTGACGTAAAATCCTTTTTTGCCAGTGTGGAAGCAGTAAGAAGGCGGATTCATCCGCTTTATGCTTACATTATTGTCATCGCCAATAGGGGGCGGCCTGGGTCGGTTGTGCTGGCCGCTTCCCCCCGCGTGAAAAAAGAATTTGGCATCAAAACAGGATCCCGGAACTTTGAAATCCCAAATGATCCGCGGCTGATGGTAGTCGAACCCTCTATGGCGCTGTACCTTAAGGTGAATCAGATGGTCATGAATATCTTCCGCCGCTTTGTGACAGATGAGGACCTGCACATCTACTCGATTGATGAAGCATTTTTAGATGTGACCGCTTCCCGCCGGCTTTTTGGGGATAAGCATACCATCGCCAAAATGATTCAGCGTACGATCTGGCGCGAGCTTCGGCTGGTGGTGACGATTGGCATCGGAGACAATCCCCTTCTTGCCAAGCTGGCGCTTGATAATGAAGGGAAAAATGCGCGGGACGGCATCGCCTGCTGGACCTATGAGGATGTGCCGGAAAAGGTCTGGTCGATCCACCCGATAACAGACATGTGGGGCATTTCATCCGGCTATGCCCGATCGCTTTGCAACATTGGAATTGAATCAGTAAGGGATCTCGCGCATGCGGACAAATGGAAGCTGGAGAAGAAATATGGCATCGTTGGGTTGCAGATGTACTATCATGCCTGGGGAATCGATTACAGCGTTCTTTCTGATAAAGTGGGGCCCCGTGAAAAGTCTTATTCAAAAGGGCAGATCTTAATGAGGGATTACTACCATGAAGAGGAAATTATCATCGTCATCAAGGAAATGACAGAAGATGTGGCGAGCCGCCTACGCCGGCACGGTGTTGCTGCATCAGGTATTGCGCTTGGCATTTCCTACACACAGGATATTGAAGACAGGGGATTCAAGCACCAGGTCCTGCTGCCGCGGAGCACCAATGCAACAGCAGAACTCGCCGGCCATTTCACAAGTCTTTTTAAAAAGTACTGGATGCAGCAGCCGGTAAGGCAGATCCACGTTGTGTGCAGCAAGATTCAGCCCGCAGGTCACGAGCAGATGGACCTTTTCACCCCGCCGGAGCTAGATGAGCGCCGGCACATTCTCGATAAAACCATTGATGAGATACGTGACCGGTTCGGCAAAGATGCCATTTTCCGAGCGTATAGTTTAATGAAAGGCGGAACCTACCTGCAGCGGGCCGGGCATGTAGGCGGGCACAAAGGGAATTCGAATTAATTTCTTATTCCTGCAGCTGCAGGAGTGAAAAATGGCGTATGAGTTGTAATCATGCACGGTGGCTTACGTCTATTTTGTTTGTTAATCAAATTCCCTAAAATGGATGGTTAACACTCATTCAGCAAACTTGTGCGGCTTGTTTCCAGCAGGTATGCACACAGGTTCAGAACCTGTGTGCAAAGCTTCTTTCAAACGTCGCCTACATTCTATTCTAGGCTGTCCTATGACTTGTCGCTCCCAAACCAGTTGAAAAACCGTTTCTTTTTCACTACAGCTTTCCTGGCTTCCTGCGAGGCTTTCAGTGATTCCAGCAATAACTGATCCCGCTTATTGAGCGATTCTTTGATGTAATGCTGCTGATCATCTAATTTCATCACTAATGCCTGATTGAATTGCTCCTGCCGTTCCAGCCGCTCCAAAATGGTATCTAAATCCTTCCTCATATCATCCGATGAATTTTCTTCCATTGGCTCGGGTTCCATTTTCAGTTCACCCGTGGCAAAGTAATATTCAATCTGCTTGATCGAATAGTTTTGGTCCCGGCTCAGCTGGCGGATCAGCATGAGCCTTTCCAGTGCGGGCTTATCAAAGTAGTTGTAGCCGTTATCTCCCTGCACAGTAGGGATGTAGGTTTTTAACTCTCTCAGCCAGTTGCGCACAACACCCGGGCTTTCATTTACATACTTAGCCGCTTCTTTCACCGTTAAGCGCATTTCCTTAAGATTTTCACTTAGGTTTTCAGCACGTTGACCTTGCGTTTGATTTGCGATTTTAATCATCCTTTCAAGCTAAGTTTCAACGTATGTTCCTTACAAAAAGCTTAATATGACGCTATTCTAAAGGTGTGTGACAGGTTTCGATAAGGTTTCCAAGTATGTTGTTCACTTATGTTTTAAGTTCGGTGAATAGAAACAAATGTCCTTTGACTAAATTTGTCGTCTATTTATGAGTTTTAACTAACACAAGAGTTAATGCAGAAGAACAGCCACTGTATTAAGTGCCTTTCTTTCTAACAACGCTGTGTATTAGTACACTTTTACGCAAAATTCGTTATGAGAACCAAACACTTTCTTGACAGACTGATAAAGCTCTAAAGAATGAAGTAGCCAATCTAATGTAGTTGCTTCATTTTTTTCTGATGAATGGGATTTTAAGTAAGCAATGCGTTAGAAATTCATTCTCTATAATTTCGCTTATGTTAATTCTTCTTGAGTGCAAACAGAGACACGTGTCTAATTGCACTCCTATTTAAGAATGGATTTCCTTAGTACTCTCAGCTTGTTATTTAACTTCTATTGTTTGTTTTTGAGAAGCTTTGAAAGCTAATAAAATACATTGAATTTAAAAAAAGAGTGAGAAGAGCATAAGGAAAACGTGTCCCTACTTTCCGTGTGGAACTAGGCAGAGCCTAGTGTTTTCATGGGTACACGAAATTTTGATTTTGTCACACAGCATGACACTTAAAAAAGCCTTTTTGTCATTCAGTGTGACACCTAAAAACGCTTATTTGTTACTGAACATGACAATTCAATGCTTGCAGTAGTAGATGCAAAGGATTTAAAAAAAGGCAACAGTAATATTTGGCTGCTGCCTTTTTTGATTTATATTAATCCGATTCATAGATAAAAATCCTGTAATTATTTTTTGTTTAGAATCCTCCTTTATCAATATCTCTTCCGTGATTGGGGCTTCTGTTCTGCCGAGATATTTACCATTACGGGGATCGATCATAATAAATCTCCAAGTACTTACCAAGTGCTTGGCCTCTAATTGCTAAAAAATGTTTTTTGAATCTCTTAAAAGCCGAAAATGATAACCCTGGGAGGAAATATCCTCTTTTGGATTAGGTTTTAAATGAGGTGGGTTGCCAATTGTTAAAATATTACAATGGATTTCCGTATACAATACCGATATTATAAGGTTGGATAAATTGAAAAAATAGTATCAAAGTGCGTGCATAATATGGGGGAATATTTAGAATGTTAGACTTTTTAGCTTTGGGTAGTTTAGCTTGTACGGTAATTTTCTTAGTAATTGCTATTGTATCTCTTTTTAAAAAGAAAGGTAAGAAAGCACTTAAACAGTTTGGATTCATGATGGCTTCTTTTGTTTTATTTGTGATATTTGTGATGAATACTGAAACTGGTGAAGAGCCTGTTGATGCAACAACCCAGGAAGCCCCTGCCAAACCAGAGGAAACAATACACTTAAAATTTGAGAATGCAGCTTACGATAAGGAAAGGGATATTGTTACTGTAAATGCCAGTACAAATATAGTAGATGGGACAACAATCGGTCTAAGCATCACTAACGAAAGTACAGAGAAAATGTATGGAGGAAACGCACCAATACAAGAAGGAAAAGTAAGTATTGAAGTTGGAGAGTATGAATTTATTGAAAATGGAAATTATAATATAGAAGCTTCTGTTACTGTGGATGAAGCAAATAATCTAGAGTTTCCAAAGCGATATGGGAATTATCAGAAGATCCGAAGTAAAGTTAAGGTGGAAAATGGAGAAATAGTGCCTTCTTTTTATAATAATACTGAATACAATATTGACTTTCTTAATCTTGGAAGCATAGAAATAACAAATGCCTATACAAAAGAAGAAGTAGTTAAAAAAGAAGAAGAACGTGAGAAACAATTAGAAGTAGAGAAAAAGCAAAGTGCTAAAGAAATTCGTTTTGCAGAGTTAAACAAGAACCCGGAAAAATACTCTGGTGAATTTGTAAAATATCAAGGTGAGATTCTGCAAATTATGGAAGATGGAAACTCTACTGTAATTAGGCTTGCAGTGACCAAGGATTCATTTGGTTATGATATCAATGACGTTTTATACATTACATATGATGGGACTACTCCATTTGTGGATGAAGATGTGGTAACTGTATATGGGAATATAATGGGGTCCTATACGTATGAATCGCAAGCAGGATACCAAATAACATTACCTCACATTGAAGCGGAATTTATAGACTAATAAAATACGTTACCCAAGGGAGTAGTCACATGGCTGCTCCCTTCCACTTTGCTCTATTAAGCTTTTAATAAAAAACAGTCAGCAATTTCTGCTGGCTATTTCAAATTTTAGACAAAGATTTAACTTATGGACTGTTTGGTTACCCAGCTTTCTAATTATGTGTAAGATTGTTATTTGACCTTCTATTAAGATTCAGGATTTATTTATCGCAATAAACGGCTAATGAATTAGGTTGTTTTTTCTTTGCTGCTTCTCCTAAAATAACAAAAAGCTTCCGTTATAATCGGAAGCCTAGTTCTTCGTAAATTACTGCAGCCACTTCTTCTTCAAAGTTGGTGGCAGCATATCTCATTTCTTGCGTTTTAGACATAATACCATAAGCTTTTCCTAAGTCACCTCCGGCAATTTTCCATAAGTAGTTATGATCTTGAACGATATTATCAAAGCGACCTTCTTTCCAAGCGGTGAGAATGGTAAGAAGCTCTTGTTTTAAAGCGATATCAGTTCCGTCAACGATATCGTATACCTCTTGAATTGTAGATTTGGTCATTGGTATTGCGCCCCATTTATCATCTGCAATCACTTTTTGATGAGTCATTTTGTGCATAACTACAATAATACGTTCTTGGTCAGCGCCAGAATCTAATCCAGTTACATTCATTACTCCTTCAATTTTCAAGTCAGGATCAGTTTTGACGTTTCTTGCTACTTCTTTTTGGGCAGAAGTGTCAGTGTCTGTAGATGAACCAAGAACAAATACTCCGGCAAATACCATAGCACTAAATATTAAGCCAATAACAGAATACCCGATTATCTTTCTATTTTTCATGCTGATTGCCCCCTCTTTCTCTTCAATTATAACATTTATCCTCCGGTCCCTTTATCTTCTATTTTGTTATAAATTTTCTTTAGGATGCCTGCGGGAGCTGAAACAACCTGTCCTCTCCTGATCACTTTCACACCAAGCTCAGTAACCTCTTCTTCCGTTAAGCCCTCTTTCACTTCTCCATCATATGAATCTGAATAGCGGAATGTAGCTGGTTTCTTTGAATAGTCCTTTCTTATACTGGCAGCAACCGGTTGCATAGCCTACCTCCTTTTAATCAAGAAAAACAAAGTCCTTCTTATCCTTTTCAATTAGCGAGTCAATTCTCTCTGTTAAGTCTTCAAAGAAAACGTCTTCTGCTGTTTCTATCACCTTTAGGTTTGGCCCATGAATGCGAAACACCTCTATATCATATAGGTCTTTTCCATTCAGTGTGATTTTAACACGAACGCCACGCTGATATAACGGTGTTTTGATTTTAAATTGAACACCATTTTTAACTGCATTGAATTCATTTGCGCCCCATGCTGGAAGCGCCCACTTATCCAAAGCTCTGATTTGATCAAGAATCGTATTGGCTATTTGGATATGATAAGCTGCACATGATGACATAAAAAATGCCGGGTTTTTTGAATATATCCTAATCGACTGATGCTCGTACTGACTCATTCTATGAACCAGTAGAGCGAATTGACTTCTTGTTATTGAAAGATCAGTTTTTTCGGAACGGCGGAGCAAATGACATAAGTTAGTTTGTTGGTATTTGGAAAATAAACTAAAGAAAAAAGAGCGACTGGATAAGGTCGCTCTTCTTTCTAATGAGATATTTAAGAATTTAGGAATTCCATCGGTTTTTTATCGTAGTACAGGTGCATTCTATGAATCATCAAAGCGAATTGGCCTCTTGTTAAAGGCTCGGTTGTACCAAAGCGGTTGTTCGATTTCCCTTGAATAACGCCACGTTCTACAAGGAAGTTTACAGCTTCTACGTAGCGGCCTGTTACATCTGTAAATTTGGTTGATGTGCTATTTTCAGAAGTGCCTTCAAGTGTCTCCGTTCCAAATGCTCTGTAAAAAATAACAGCTGCTTCGCCTCGCGTGATAATGTCCGTAGCTCCAAAGTACACATCCGACTTACCATATACAATTCCATGATGTTTAAGAATTGCCACAGCTTGAGTTGCACGAGCCGGTACATCTTTAAAATTTGTCTTAGGAGCAGTGTGACCATCAAGCTCCAAGTATTTAGCCAGCAGCACAGCAGCATCCACTCTTTTGATTGGTTGCTCTACTCCCAAATGAGTTTGATAACCCATAGCAATATAATTATCTACGAGGAAGTTTACAGCCTCTTCGTAAATTGTCCCATTACTATCAACGAAATCTGCGGATGCTGGTGAAACCGACGACGTGAAAATGGTTCCCGCTGCTAATGCCGCAGCTAAAACACTAAATGATTTTTTCATGATCATTTTCTCCCTATTGTGTAATTTGTTAGGTTATATTATAACAAACTAACAATCCCTCAGCTTCCTGTTTTTTGTTTAGCAGTTTTCTTAATCGTTAAGTGTGTTTCCTACAGGTTTTCAGCTGAGTTTTTGGTACGTTGATCTTTCGTTTGATTCACTATTTCCATCATCCTTTCAAGTTACGTTTCAACGTATGTTCCTGATAAAAAGCCTAATATAGCGCTCTTCTAAAGGTATGCGGCGAGTTTCAATGAGGTTTCCAAGTATGTTGTTCACTTAATTGTTAAGTTTGGTGAGCGAAGGTTAATGTACCTTGACTGAATTTATCGTCTAATTGAAGAGTTAAAACGTTAATTCATATAATTTCTTCAACTTTCATTCGAAGAAACGCAAAAGGGCAAAAGGATCAAGTAGTTTGGTTCAGAGAATCTATAGAGAAATCAGAGTAAGCCATGATATAAGGACATAAAAAAGCTTCGGAATATCCGCAGCAAAAGAGAAAGGGATCTAACGAGTGGTGAGGTGTCTTCGTCGCCATATTTAGCCGTTATCCGCTTTAGATAAGATTAAACACTGATGCGTCTGGTCGTTCCCGCGGAATCGAATTTCATTGTGTCCCCGGCTTTCCTATTTTTCTGCTTATAATTCCAAGAAAAAATTAAGTTCGACTGCTTTCGACAAAAACAGCAAACAAGTATTGGTAATATTGTCTTAAAAAGAAAAGAGTGAAGCATTATGGCTTATTTGGCATGTGTCTGTGGTGAGATGATGAAAGGAATTCAAATCAGCCGTCATGTTCTTGAATCCGGAGAGTATCGCCGAGTTGAATATCCAATAGCTAGTGGATTAACGACTTACGTTTGGAAGAAAGCAGAAGGATGGATGAAAACAAAGTCAGATGCCGTTTACTGTGAAAAGTGCCACTCAGAAATTGATATCGCTCCTCAAGAGGAAGTGGTGATTGCAGATGTACGTATACCAGGGGTTCATTCGAAAGAATTCAAAAGTGTAAATATCACCACAAAATTAAAAGAACTTTCCGAAAAAGAAGAAGCAAATATTTATGTTCATCGCATGGAAGCAAAAGAGCCTGTTTATGGCCAGTTAGATCAGGAGCTGCCGGATGAGCTTGAGCATGTATTGTCGAATATGGGCATTGCACAGCTCTATAGCCATCAGGCAGAGACGTATAACGAAGTCAGAAAAGGGAATCACGTTGTTTTGGTTACCCAAACGGCTTCGGGAAAAACGTTATCCTATAATTTACCTGTTTTGCAAGGATTAATAGAAAACTCGCAAGCCCATGCTTTGTATTTATTTCCAACAAAAGCATTAGCGGATGACCAGCTTGACCAGCTTTTTAGATGGAATCGAGGAGAAAATAGTCAGCAAGGTGATGAATGGTATGAGCGTTCAATCAACATCGCAGGTCAAGATATTTCATACGGACGATTTGATGGTGACACACCTTTAGGTTCAAGAAGAAGGCTTATGGAATCGGGTCGGATTTTGTTTTCAAATCCAGATATATTGCATTTTACGCTACTAAAGAGTCCCGAAATGAAAACCTATTTTAGTAAGTTGAAATATGTTGTAATCGACGAAATGCATTTATATAGAGGTGCATTTGGTACGCACGTATCTATGGTGTTACGCCGTCTTCGTTCAATTTGCGCGGAACTCGGCAATTCTCATATTCAGTTTATCTTATGCTCCGCGACGATCAATAAACCAGAACAGTTGGCTGCTTCTTTAACAGGTCTTTCATCCTTTAGCGTTATTGATAACGACGGGTCACACAGGCAGGAGCGCAGCCTTATTTTTTGGAATCCCGGTTTCACGAAAGATACAGGTCTTAGAAAAGCACCATTAACTGATGCTCTAGCCATCGCCGAAAATGTACTTGTACAAAATCAGCGTGTTGTTCGTTCGATCATATTTCAAGGCTCACGACTTCAAGGGAAAGTAGCTGACCGCTACATGAAAGATGTATTACGGAAAAAATTAAAGCTGAAAAAAGAAAAAGTACAGGGGTTGCGTCTAACCGCTTTTTATAATGGCATGATGGCACCTGAAGAGAGAAAACAAGTAATTGCGGCAATTAAGGAAAGTGAAGTACATATTGTTCTTTCTACAAATGCATTAGAAGTAGGAATAGACCTTGGAGAGTTGAGTTTTGCCCTTATCGTCGGCTATCCAGGAAGCAAAGCGGCATTTTCGCAGCAAATTGGGAGGGTTGGGCGGAATGGTGAAGGAGTTTCCGTTATGATCTTTGAAGACGAACCACTCCAGCAATACTATATGAACAATCCAACTCATTTTCTTGAAAAGGCACCGGAGGTCGTCCGGATTGATCCAGAAAACCGACTATTACTTAGTCTGCACCTTGCATATTTGCAAGAGGATTTAGGCAGAGAGATTAACGAACAGGATGTGGCTCTTTTTACAAAAGAAAAAATCGATCTTCCTGAAAAGCAGGAAGAGCCGCTTGAAAGGTGCAGTCTGAGATCTGTTGGTGGACCGCAATACACCGTTATTTCTAATAAGCGAAATGAAGTCATTGTTGAATCCGTAGACGAATGGATCGCTCATCGTGATTTTCATGAAGGTGCGATTTTTTGGAATACCAACAGCAAAGCCTTTCGCATGGATTCGATCAACAAAAAAACAAATGAAGTCATCGCGATTCCACTCTCTGGAGAAGCAGAATACTATACGCAATCAGTTCATATGGACACGATTCAGATTAACGATGAAAATCAAGTTCTTTCTGTCGATGAAGCTGCGGAGTTAGTGGATGGAAACTTAAAAATTAAACGCTCAGTCGTCTCATTTCTAAAAAATTACTTTCATTCCCGTGTTTCTGAGCCTGTATCGCTTTTGTATCCGCTTGTTTCTTCGTTTGAAACAGAAGGAGTTTGGCTGCTGCTAAAGAACAAAACTATTGAGAAAGTAAGAGAAGTACTCACTGAAGGTACAGAAAAGCACTTAGATGGAGCGATTCGAGCAGCAGAGCATGCAATTTTATCGGTTATTCCGGACACGGTCATTTGTGATGCGAGGGATATTTCCGCTTTTTCTTCTTTTGCCATGTCAGGCTTTGACAACCAGCCGGTAATTGGTTTTTATGGGGGAGAATCCGGAGGTATGGGCATTACACAGGCTGTTAAAGAACATTTGGAGAGAATCATCAGAAGTGCTCACTTGCTTGTATCAAACTGCTCATGTAAAGGAGGGTGCCCTTCCTGCATCCAGTATCCTGGAAAAGACAATACAGGACTTTCAAAAAAGGGAGCAGAGGCACTTCTTCTATCACTCGAGATCTCCTTCCAAAGCATTGATAAGGCGGTGTTAGTATGCCGCTGATTTGTCCATCTTGCCAAGAAAGGAATCACTTGGCCCAGCATTTTGTACACGTCAGCAGGCATCTTCGTGGCCAGGTCTTTACGCGCAGCATTTTACAGGCAACGAATGGACTTCATCCTGAAGTGTGGAAGGAAGATCAGACTAATCTTGAGGATGGAATCTACTGTCAGGAATGTATAATGCCTATTATAGCTGGTTACGTGACAAAACCAGAAAATGAGAAAATAAAAGACAGGCGGATCGACTTGTGGAGTGCGTCAGCCTTTCCGCTTGACCAAGTGACAGATCTTTTTATGAAAACGGCTGAGAAAACAGGTGCTTCTGTAGCTATATATAAGCAGCCCAAAAGAACAGCAGTTTTTGGCCAGTTGGATAGGCCCCTGCCCGATATTTTGGCTGAAAAGTTAATGGAAAAGGGCATAAACAAGCTATACATTCATCAAACAGAAGCGATCAACCGCATAAGAGAAGGAAAAAATACAGTTATTGTTACGGGCACAGCGTCAGGGAAATCGCTCGTCTACACAATTCCGATACTGGAGTCGCTCCTTGAAGATTCAAATGAAACGGCACTTTATTTGTCACCACTAAAAGCACTGACAAGGGACCAGCTTGAGACGCTTTCTCGGTGGTCCGATCGGCCTGCTAAAGATCAGTTTGGCTTTCAGTCTGTTTATGTCGGCGAAAATGTTATCAATGCAGGAGTACTCGAAGGTGGAAGTGGTGACGCTGTACGCAGCCTCACATATGAGCAGGCGAGATACTGGATGACAAATGTTCATTATCTTCACTATATGCTTAGAGGTCCTTTTCATTTTCCGAAAAACAGTAACCGGATGCGAAGATATTTTCAAAACTTGCGCTATGTCGTATTAGACGAGCTTCACAGTTACAACGGCGTGCTTGGCTCAAAGGTAGCGATGCTTATTCGGCGGCTACGCCTTTTATGCCGTGAGCTTGGCAATGATCGTCTTCAATTTATTTCCTGCTCTGCTTCCATTGGCAACCCGAAAGAGTTGGCAGAAGAAATAACCGGTATGAAACATGAAAAGGGCTTTGAACTCATTAATCAAGACGGCAGTCCTACTCATGAAAAGCATATCTTGCTTTGGAACCCAGGTAAGTTGCATAGCCAGTCAGCTGATCGAACAAGACGCGCGCCGGTGAGCGATATGATTGAGCTGTATCGGAATATGATTGAAGGATATGGGACCTTGCCAAAATCAATTGTCTTTATGAAAAATCGTCGGGCAGCTGCCTCGGAAAGCTTTAATTTAAACCGCGCA
The DNA here is from genome assembly GCF_024213455.1 of Domibacillus sp. A3M-37. NCBI lineage: Bacteria > Bacillati > Bacillota > Bacilli > Caryophanales > Bacillaceae > Domibacillus > Domibacillus sp. A3M-37. Next base: position 16,255 of record NZ_JANAVL010000022.1, read on the forward strand.
GTCCGACCGGCGTTGCAGGAGTCAGTTAGAAATACAGATCTTCCAGAGGAGCTATTCTCGCCATTTCATGCCCAAGTAGCAGGACCGCTAAAAGAAAGACTTATGAATCAGCTGAAAAGCAATGAACTTGCCGGCCTTGTTGCGACCTCTGCTTTGGAGATGGGCATTGATATTGGTGACTTAAGCGTCTGCCTAATGATCGGATATGCCGGCAGCAAAGCAAGCTTTTTGCAACAGGCAGGCCGTGTCGGCAGAAGTGGACCTGGTCTCGTTGTTCAACTGTTCCAAGAAGATCCATTAGAGCAATATTACGCGACACATCCAGACGAATTTATGGAACGGAAGCCAGAGTACGTCACGATTGACAGCCAAAATGCCAAAATGACCGCAGAGCATAGCATATATGCGGCAAACGAATGCGGCGGCAAGCTGAAAAGTCCGCATGCCTTTTTTAAAATTTCAAAAGCGCGCCAAGAGACATCTTTTCAAAAGTATATGACCGAAATGAAAAGAGGCGTCTGGTCTATTACAACACCTGTGGAATCCTATGAGCCACTAATAGCTGGCGGCAAAATTTATCAAGTTGTGCACAAATCAGGTATGAATGCAGATGTCTTATACGAAGGAGTGGACGAGCGTTCAAGGCTGAGAGACTACCATACAGATGCTGTATTTTTGCATAATCAGCGGCTATATCGGGTTCACCGTATCTTGTACAAAAAAGGCGTCATTGAAGCCCGCCCTGTTGCAGCCGACTATATTACCCGCAGTCACATTCAAGATACTGTCTCGGTTACAAATGAAAAAGGTACAACCGAACAGAGCGGTGTAATCGTATCATACGGCGACCTGGATATTACTGTCCGGTTATGGGGCTATAAAAAAGTAAAAATACTAGGCGGTGCAGTTATAGAAGATGTGCAGGAAACAACAGAATACCCTGTTAAATACAGCACTGAGGGCCTTTGGATTCAATTCGTGCCGCAGATAATAAATGTAATGAATGAACGGGGCTTGCATGTTATTGAACATGCGATGGCCGCCGCCATCCCTTCGTTGATCAAATGTGCACAGGGAGACTTTGCGATGACATCTTCTGTTTCCCTAAAAGACTTCTCTTTCCGTCCGACGATTATTCTGTACGAAACAGCTGGCGGAGGAGCTGGAATAGCAGGGTTGGTACAAGAACGGCTCGCTGAACTCTTCCAGAAAGCACTCGCCATTTTAAGCGCCTGCTCTTGTAAGGACGGCTGCCCGAACTGCACGCACCTTTCCAGCTGCGACCGCGGGAACGAAGGCCTTGATAAGAGAAATGGGATGGAGGTGCTGGAACGGTTAATAGAAGAAATACAAAAATAAGAAATTTTGTCCTGTTAGAGACGAATGTACTTACAGTACTATAGATGTCTTCATATTGTTAAGGGATTTTGATAGATACCAGGATGTGAGGGATCGTAAAATGCCTTTTGCATCTTTCTTAAGTTATAATTACTTAATTAACATTCTGAAAATAGAAAAAGAGCGGCCTGTTAGCCGCCCTTATTTTCTTGTAACAACCTTACTGGTTTTCACTCTTGCAGGATAGTTTTTCATTTACAGCTTCAGCAATAATATCATTAGTTCTTGGACTCATATAGATGCCTGTCATGTCGTCAAGCAAACCACTGTTACCAAGCGAATAATCAGTTGCACTGCCAGCTTTTTTAACATAGAATAATGCTATTTTTCCGATCCTGTGAGGTAAAAGCAAAATCGAATTTAAATTATTAATTCTGGATAATTATAAAGAGGCATAGAATACAATTCCTATGCCTCTTCAATGTCTCCTCGTCTCCTCTTTAATGCAGTTTAATCTTAAGAGTTAGATAGGAGGGCAAAAAATGAAGAGGGGACTTCTTGCTGCACTTTCCTAGATAAAAGCTCGGGATATTCCAATTCAAGAAAATTGGTCATAGCACGTTCAAAGCGGGAACGAAGCACTTCCGATTCAAGTGAATATGTGAAGAACCGATTGGAAAATTTTTTTCTAAACATCTCTTTTTCTAGATTCCATGTTTGATGTAAATCCATGTTGATAGTAGCCGAAATAGCGCGCTTCATGATAAGCGGAACGTTTTTTTCTCCAATTAACTGGGCTTGACTAGCAACAACGAACAGATGTTCTAAGTTGGGTAATTGTTTAGTCGATTTGATAAAAAAATCCACATCTTCTTTTTTATTTAAAAACCCGTTTGATTGGCACATATAAACCATGGCATCCATGGACTTAATCAATCGTTTAGCGTGTTCGGTATCTCCTTTTACTTCTGTTCCATATCCCGGTGAATCTAATAAATCACATGTTTTTAAAATAGGGGCATCGACGAAAATTAACGTATGATGTGCCTTGGACAAAATCTCCCCTTTATAGTCGCGACTGATATGATTTCTCGTTATCTCAAGTTTCCCACTATCGATTTTCAGTTTCTTACAGTATTCTTCATCTAGAAGAAGGTCGTAATCAAGTCTTCCTTCCGACGGCTCTTGTAAAACCATTACTTCATCTGAACCCATCCATTTTGGCTTGTCTGCCACGTGTTTTAGGTGCACAACAGAGGAAGTCAAAGGTGTCCACCTAGAGACTAAAACTTTTTGTCCGCATAAGGAGTTAATAAGAGTACTCTTCCCTGCATCCGAAGGTCCAAAGAAAGCGATTTTTGGTTTTTTAAAAATCTCTGTTGCCCGCTCTAACGATTTTTTCATCTGCGAGAGCCTTTCATCCCATTTAGAGTAAGAGTCCTTAACATCTAATAATAAGATCTCTTGTGGCTTAAACTGAATAATGTCATCTATGGAATAACCACTAAGTTGAGAGAGCTGAACAAGGAAAGAGAGATCAATAAGTCCCGGGTTTTGCTCTAGAAATTCTAATTTATCAGTTGAAATGTTAAGCCTGTATGCCAGTTCTTCTTTAGAAATTCGAAGTCTCTCGTCCCTAAATTGCTCCAGTGATAACATGCTGCTGATCTCTCCTTGGGATAGCCTTTACGAAGTTTTGTAACTCTTTATATAGATATATTTTCGCTTCGATTTCTTCAGGATTTGTCATATCTAGCGTCTGTTTAAGCTCCGTCAAGTGATTGAGATAATCTTTCTCAACAGTTGAAATTACACTGTCCAGTTCTTTTTGAGTACCATTCCAGAAATCGTTTATTTTTCTTTGATAGGATTCAAGCACCTTATCTTTCTGAAACTGTTTTAAAACTAATTCAGCCAGGTCTTTCTTCCAGTTTCCAAATAACTTTTTAACGAGGAAGAAAACCCCTGCAGCTAAGGCGATCCCGATAGTAATAGGTCCTCCAATTGCAGCCACAAAAGAAGCTGCTGTCGCAGTACCACCCACCGAAATGCCGAGTGCAGACAGGATACTTACTCCTTTAGCCAGCAGAATGTAGCCGCCTAAATTGCCCATAGTCGCTGCAGCAGCGCCTAATCCGCCCAAAACTCCGGCAGATGCTAACCCTCCGGCAATTGACCCTTTGATGTCAAAAGGTAATTTAGAGTGGCCTCTTTCTATTTTTGAAAGATCTTCAAGATTGGTCTGAAGCTTCTCGTAGAATTTCTCTGCTTCAGGCTTGAACCGCGATAATGAATCCTTTAAAACTTCTGTCAGCTTAGCATAATAAAGATCACTTACATTGGAAGCAAGTAGCTTTTTTGCTTGCTCCTGGCTGTATCTTTTTTCTTCGATTAATCGGATAACCCGATCTATCGTTACAGATTGATCTTCCCAACTTTTTATCTTCGCACGGTCTTCTCTAATATAAAGATCTATAATTTGGGATAACCGCTCTTTTTCCCGTTGGTTACTTTTAAAAAATGACTCTTTTCCTTCATAGAGCCGTTGATACTGGGCTTCAGTTTCCTTTCGGTTATCACGAGTGTCGATATAGACCTGTTCTTTGGATTTAAACATTCCAACTACTTGCTCTTGGAACTGATCAACAGCCTGTTGAAACATAAAATCCTTTTGTTTAGGAAACACCTTCTCAAGAAGGTTTAACAGGGACTGCTCGAACTCTAAGCGCAGTGATTCTTCTTCCGTAGCATATGAAAAAAATCTAGGCTTCAAGTAGGTTAAAAAATCCTGCTTACTTAAATTGAAGTTAGATTTGATTACTTCTTCAGAGAGTTGATTTGCAATACCCGTGTATCCTCTCTCGTAAATATTTGATAGAGAAGATTTACCTCCTACTGCTTTCGCCTGCGATGCTACGACAAAAATATTTGATAGTAAGGGGGCTTCTTTTATGTAGTCAATTCTTCCAAGCTGTTGAATTACCGTTTTAATGAATATCAAATCGTCTTCTTTGTTGAAAAAAGCATTAGATTGACAGAGGAAAACGACGGCATCAGCTTTCCCGATAGCGCGTTGAGCCAGAAGAGTATCTTTTTGCGTGTCGGTTCCAAAACCAGGTAAATCAATAATATCGCAAGCTTTTAAAATGGAAGCATCTAGATATACTACGGCTGAATCCACGTTAGGATATTTCTTAAGGCTTTCACGGTTAGTGTATTCTCTAAGGATATCAATAGATCCTCCATCTAGTTTATGGTTAAAGCAATATTCTTTGTCGTCATAGCGATCCGGCTCCCAGCCCTGACTCGTAGAATCAGCTTTGAATACCCAAACTTCGTCCACTCCCATCCAAGCCGGTTTATCGGAGATGTGCTTTAGATACACTGTAGCTGAAGTTGTAGGCGTCCATTGTGAGAGGAGAACTTCTCGTCCCATTAAACTATTAATCATAGTGCTTTTTCCTGCATCAGAGGGACCTAAAATCGCCACTTTAGGCTTGGCACTTTCCAGACGAACACCGTTATAGTATTTAGAAAAATAGCTTTGTTCTGATTGTGGGAGGTGACGAATTACTTCCGTTTTTGTTTCGATGAAATTGTCTATTTCTTTCTTTTGACTTTTGAGGTTTTGATAGACATCGTCCACCTCAAGACCAACTGGTTTCTTTTGAAATAATTCAGTCATCTCTATCCCTAGTTTTTGGGAAAGATTAAATAGAATTTCCATTGTAATTTTATCTGGATTATTCTCGAAAAAAACTATCTGCTCTCTGTCCATGGCTACAACATTTACAAATTCCTCCATTCCCATCTTTAAATGCTGCTCACGGAAATACTTTAAATCCAGCATGCTCTTCTCTCCCTCTCTTTTCTTGTTTATGATTATCCGTTTCACTGGAGAGTCCGCCACTTATGTATCTGTTTATTCCAACGGCTCTCTATACTGCCAGTCTCTTTGAAGGCTTACCTCTCTCAGCACATAAAATCAATGAAAAGTTTTTGGCTTTTAATTAATAATTTTTAGTTCTTTGAGACTAGGTTTTTATACTTGTAAGTTTATATCAAAATTCGAAATTTTTCCATAACATTTGGCTTAAGAGGATGGTAAATAGGATACAAAAATTTATTGGAACGCTGCTGATTCAAGCTAATTGTTAATATAAAAACTTAAAGGCTAACAAATTTAATTATGAATTAATAAACATAATATCTTTAAAATTTAAGGTTTTTAATGGGATTCCTATGGTATTATATTACTAATGTGTTTTATTTTTTTACATTTAAAAAATAGGGATTTGTTTATTCGGCTTAAAAATTTTTAAACGAAGTTCCTTGAAGAGGAGAATTTAAACTATGTCAACTGTTAAAGAAAAAAGTATTTGGGTAAGTATTGAAGAAGATATTCAAAATTCAGGTCTTGATGAAAAATCCAAAAAGAAACTTTTTAATAACTTGCTGAATCTAAAAACAAAGAAGATAAATATCCTTATTACAGGTGCTACAGGAAGTGGAAAAAGTTCGACTATTAACGCCATTTTTGACACGGAAGTAGCTAAAGTTGGATATGGAGTAGATCCGGAAACAATGGATATCCAAAAGTATGAACTTGACAACTTAATTCTTTGGGACTCTCCAGGACTGGGTGACGGCAAAGAAGCAGATATTCGACATAGTAAAAATATTATCAATAAATTGGTTGAGAAAGACAAAGAAGGAAAAGCATTAATTGACTTAGTGCTTGTTATTCTTGATGGATCAAGTAGAGACTTAGGGACTTCATATCAATTAATAAATGAAGTAATCATTCCTAACCTCCCTGAAAAGGAACGTATATTAGTAGCTATAAACCAGTGTGATATCGCTATGAAAGGAAAAGGCTGGGATAATCATGGCAATGTGCCAGAGCCAGTATTAAATAATTTTCTGGATGAGAAAGTTGATTCAGTTAGACGCAGAATAAAAGAGGGGACAGGTGTCGATATTGAACCAATCTATTACTCTGCTGAAAAGTTTTACAATATTTCAAAACTGTTTAGCTTTATTGTCAAGCACACTCCAAAAGAAAAAAGAGCTGTATACATCGATAATGTGAATAAGGATCCAAACCCTTGGAAATCTAATGATGATATCAAAGATTATAATGATGAAATTAAGAAAAGTTTTATGGAATCAATAAAGGACGGAATGGCAGACGGTGCTGATATTGGAGGAGATATTGGTCGTATTTTTGGAAAAACCGGTGAAACAGTAGGAAGAATTGCAGGCGGAGTTGTCGGTGCAATTGTCGGTGGTATTAAAGGGTTATTTGGATGGTGAGTTTTTGGAATAGTCATTTTACAACAGATTTAATAAGCAGTGTTAAGAATGCTATTCCATATAAAGATTACAGGGAAGAAGATATCCGAAGAAAGATAAACGCTATTGGTTACAACCCAATAGATATTATGGTTACAGGTATAACAGGTGCCGGTAAATCGACTACTTTGAATGCCTTATTCCAAAAGGAAGTTGCTAAGGAAGGGGAAGGGGTTGATCCGGAAACAATGGAAATAAGCTCCTATTCTCTTAGTGACGAAAGGATTAGATTATGGGATACACCTGGATTAGGTGATGGTGTCATTGAGGATATTAATCATTCTAAAAAAATTATTGACCTTCTTTACAAACCTTATGGTGAAAACAGCCAATTTGGTTTCATTGATTTAGCACTGATTGTATTAGACGGAGGCAGCCGGGATTTGGGGACGACTTACAAATTATTAAATGAAATTATTGTTCCAAATATGCCAAGTGATCGTATCTTGATAGCCATAAATCAATGTGATATGGGTATGAAAGGTAAGTATTGGGATGCTCAATCTAAAACTCCCCACCCAGAACTAGTTGCACAACTTGAGGAAAAGAGCATGTCTGTGGTAAATCGAGTTTACGAGGCAACCGGGCTTGAAATTAAAAAACCTATCTATTATTCAGCAAAAAATGATTATAACATTTACAAACTATTAGATTTAATCGTAGACAATTTACCATCTACTTCAAGGCGGTTAAAGTAAGTCTAAATAAATGAATCAACCTTAAAAGTAGAAATGTTAGGATTTTTTGTTCTAAAACTCGTCCTTTTCTGAACATGGCCGCCCAGTTCTCAAAAGGGCGCTTTTTTTTGTTTTTTTCTGTTACAAAACTCTGGTTATTATTCTATGTTCAATAACCTATTCGTTTTTATGTTACTCCTTTTTGCTTTGTACAGTAGAATATATGACTTCAACTCCCGGACAACACTAGGACATTCATTTATGTACTTAGCCGTTTCTTTAAGCGTTAAGTGTATTCAAGGCTTTCAATTAGGTTTTCAGCACGTTGATTTTCAGTTTGAATTATGATTTTCATCATCCTTTCAAGGCATGTTTCAACGTATATTCCGGATAAAAGCTTAATATCATACGAGGCTGTTCTAAAGGTGTGTGGCAGATTCCAATAAGGTTTCAAGTATGTTTTCACTTATGTGTTAAGTTCGGTGAATGAAATGAACTTGAAGACGACTAATGATATGTTGCTGCTTTGAAAGGAGGACGGATAATGTGGATCCGTCCTTTTTTATTTGCTTGAAAGTTTCCTAATCCAAAAGGACCTTATCAAAATTAGTTAGGCTTGTCTTATTTAGAATCGGGTTTTTCAGACTGATTTAATATTTTATAAACGGTACTGCGCCCAACGCTGAATTCCTTTGCTATATCATTTACACTTTCTCCTGCTTGAAATAGTGTAACGATGTGGCGTTTTGTTTTTTCATCGATGGCTGGACGTCCTCCAAGACGTCCTCGTTTGCGGGCAGCCTCAAGACCGGCTTTTGTACGTTGCTGGATGATGTCACGTTCAAATTCAGCGAAAACAGCGAGCATCCCAAACATGGCACGCCCTGTAGGTGTTGTCGTATCAAAGCTGTCGTTAATGCTGACAAAGTCAATGCCTCGATTTTTCATTTCATCTGTTAACTGGTACAACTCTTTCGTACTCCGAGCAAGCCGGTCTAATTTATACACCACAAAGCGATCACCCCTTGCTGCTGCCTTCATCGCATTCTGCAATTCTGACCGGTCCGTTTTCCTGCTTGATACTTTCTCTATGTACATGATCAGTTCCATGTTCTGCTCCTGTGTATACTTTTCGATGGCGTGCTGCTGCATGTCTAAATTCTGTTCATCGGTACTCACTCGTGCATATCCAATTATTCTGGCCAATGCTGTAGCTCCTTTCAGCTGTCTAACTTAATTTGGTATAGGTTCCAGTACTGTAGCTTACATAAGAAGCATGCTGCAGAAGTCCACCGATGGTTGTGAAATTGCAGCTGGCTGTTTTCGCTTGAATGGGGAAAGTACGGTTGTACCAATTTCGTGTGATACATCCATTCATCTGAATTTCTTTAAATGCTGCTTGAAATTCTTCCAATGTGACTTTTTTAGAATTTCCGTTTTTCCCGATCGAGTAGCGAATTCCATCATTTTCAATTTTAAGGATTTTACTCAAAACCTTTGCTTTTTGAAATTCCAAACCTGGATGTAAAGATGCTTTGAATGTCTCGTACTCCACAGAATCAGCTCCTTTTTGTCTACAACCATACGTTTTATATAAAAATAAGTATAGACGAGTAAATAGACAAAAACAAGAATTTTAAGCCCCCTAAAACATTAATTTTAGGGGGCTGGCTATTTTGTCTATAAAACGGTGGTTAAATAGATTTTATTTTTAATTCAAGAATTACTCGTTTATGGTTATCTTTTTAGAAAAAGAAAGTGGATATTTATGTTAAGGTAGATAAGAGATTGTGAAAAGGCATACTTAAAGTAACGGGCAGGTTAGTTGAAAAGGGATTTAAAACACAACCATACTTAAATTTCAGTTTTTGAGAAAATTTGAGTTCGGACTTTAAAGACTTTTTGTAAGCTCTCAGAACTGTCAATAATATTACGAATTGTTTGACGGCAAAAAGGAAAGAGGCAAACATATTTCTTCACAACTTTATCGGGATATATGGATATATAAAAAGGTGCGCTCTAACTGAGTGCACCTTTTGTTTTTATGAATTGTATATTTCTCTGTTTAAATTCACAATATCCTTATCTGAAAATTCAACTTCCTTTTTTCCTGCAAGGATTTCTGTGATCCTTTCCAACACCTTATCCCGTAGTAATGGTGCTTTCTCTTTATTTGCTTTTTTCAATGCTTTCGTTAGTTCATCTTTTGTTAGCTCTGTGCAGTAAGCAGGAGTTCCTGGCTGTTGTCTCCAAGAATCCCTTAAAGAACCACTATCTACTGTGTCGAAGCCTAGCTCGTTTGCTACGTCCATGATTACTTGTTTTTGTGCTACGTCATCACCAGCAATGGTTATGGCAATTCGTCCACTAGTACCTTCGGAGGTTCCTTCATTTTCTAAAGTATGGGCTAATAAATTGTTGAAAGCTTTAATGATAGGTCTGCCTAATTGATTTGAAACCCAAACGCTTTCAACCATCCCGTTCTCGATTTCTTCAATTTTGTCGTCCCTATAAGGATAATAATTTGAAGTATCTACAATGATTACTTCCTCCCCGACTTGATTGATAATGTTCCGAATGCTCGGCAGTGCTTTTATAGGGAGAGATATTATAAGAACTTCAATATTTTTAATTGCATCCTCTACACTCACAGAAGTTCCAGCAAGCTCTTTTCCTTCTAAACGTTCAATTCCTCGAGCATCTGCAATTTTGACATCATGTCCATTTTCCACTAATTTTTTAGAAATAATTGTCCCTATTGTTCCTGCACCTATAATTCCAAATCTCATTATTATTCCTCCTAAAGAATTTGTCTATCAAAGAATTAAACTGCTTAAAGTTGCACAATCATATGTTTACCAAACCGCATACATATATTCACTAGATATTAAAAACGTATTGAGTATTTCTGTTACATATACTAGAATAAAATCATTTCTCATCTTTTTGAAGTAGGCAATTAAAATTGACATAGTACATTTTTTTGTACTTAACAGTAGGAAGCAGGTGAAAAGGTGTCTAGAATATGTAAGGATGGATTTGACAAAGAGTGTATAAAGGAACAGAGAGAAGTATATGGCATTGCCTATACCCAAAACATACTCTCCGGACGTTGGAAATATCTCATTCTTTGGTTTTTAAAGTCCAAAGAGCGTCGGTATAGTGAAATCAAAGCTTTTTTATGGGATATTTCACAAGGCTCTCTCACAAAACAGTTGAGAGAATTAGAAACAGATGGATTAATTAAACGAGAGGTTTTTCCCGAGGTACCTCCACGTGTTGAATATTCATTAACAACTAAAGGGCGTGAATTTATCCCAATAATTGATATGATGGAGAATTTTGGCAAAAAATTTGGAGAGAAACCTGAGTGAAATAACAAAATGATATTTTTTTATTAATTGAGTCGATACTGTGAAGTATTGTACTTAAATTAACGGGGGCAAGAGTAGAAGATCAATGGCTGTCGATGTGGGCAGCCTTTTCTTATTGCGTTAACGGGCAGATAGTGGAAGAGGCGTTGGAGATGATGAAGATAAAATAAGCCAAAATAATTATAGATAAAATTTCATCTAGATGAATTCATCCCAAAGTAATGTATTAAGTTTCTTAATATAAGTTGACAGCTAAATTTCACCATGATATATTTAGCCTGCTAAATATGTTTTGACTAGTGGAGGTTTATCTATGAACGATAAAGTTGGATGCGATATTCGTGAGTCGTTAGATAAAGTTTCATCCCAAATGCGTCGAGATTATAGCGAAAGTCTAAGAGAACTTAATCTTCATGTAGGCCAGGATAAACTACTCGCTCGTTTGTGGTTAGGTGATGGAATAACACAAATGCAGCTATGTGAACATTTAAAATGCGAACCGCCTACGGTAACAAATATGGTTAAATCGCTGGAGCAAAATGGGTTCATATACCGTAAACGTGATGAACAAGATGCAAGGGTTATGCGGATTTTTCTAACAGACACAGGCAAAGAATTAGAGAAGCCGGTTGATTTCAAATGGAAGCAGCAGCAGGAAAAATTACTGCATTCATTTTCACCGGAGGATCTCTTACTATTAAGGCAATTAATGAAGCGAATGGAGAAAAACTTATTTTAAGTTTTCTCTACGTTTATAATTAGCAGGCTAAATAATTATTTAGTACCGTAAACATTAAATACTTCTATGTTGTTTATTTATTGAGAAAAGGGTTATGGGAACCAATGAAAGCGATGTGTCCAGCCGAAACAATGATAGCAGTATGGCTAAAACGCATTTGCTTCATTTCAGAGGAGAATATTTTTCTAAAGACGCACATTGAATAATAGCCGTTCTCAGCAAGGAAGCCCTGTTATTTCGAAAGCGGGAACCCAGGATTTTAACGAGAAATTGCACTAGCCTTTTACAACGAATACGTACTTAATCCCAAGGGATATGAGTATTACACGCGACAACTTGATAAGAAAATCATAAGGAAAATTGTCCTTGCTGGGTGATCACCAACAGAATAGTTAGTAAGCTAAACATTTTTTGTGTTTTTCAGATCTACTGAAATGCAATTAGAAATAATTTACTGCGGCTCTTTTGCCTACTTGGAGCCTGTTTAAAATAAAGGAGAAGAGATACATGGAAAAAAGAAAAGAGATGCAGCTAGCACTACAAATGGTTTCTGGGTACGGAGCTGAATTCAGCGCTTGGAGAATGCCTGGCACCGACCCAGCCGCCTACACAAATACGGATAGTTATGTGGAGCGGGCTAAATTAGCTGAAAAAGGAAAATTTCAAATGATCTTCATCGCGGATACTCCGGCATTAACCGTCGACTTAGGTCCTCAGACTCCTATGTTTCCTATGGACCCTATGTTAGCACTAATGGCTGTAGCCAGAGAAACGAAACATATTGGGCTTGTTGCTACCCTTTCAACGACATTCAATTATCCATATAACCTAGCACGTCAGTTTAAAGCACTGGATTTGATAAGTCATGGACGTGTAGGTTGGAATGCGGTCACCACATCCGAGCCATTAGCGGCAGCAAATTTTGGTGCACAGATCGCCAGTCGCAAAGAACGATATGACATGGCTCATGAATCCATACAAATTGTTCAAGCATTGTGGGGGAGTTGGGAATCAGACGCTTGGACGTTAGATGTAGAAGGTGGAAAATTTGCCGACATGAACAAAATTCAGCCTATAAATCTCGGAGGACAGTATTATTCATCTCGTGGTCCGTTGCCAATCCCCCCTTCTGAACAAGGTCAGCCAGTTATATTTCAAGCAGGTGGAGGAAATGAAGGATTGGAATTGGCGGGTATGTACGCATCTGGTGTCTATGCAAATCCTTATGATATAGAATCTGCTCGTGAACATAGGCAAGCGCTTCGACAAAGTGCAGCTCGTTTTGGGCGAAATCCCGATGATATCAAGATGTATGCAGGTTTTATGTTTTCCCTGGGCTCAACGGAAGAAGAAGGTTTGGAACGGCGAAGACAGTTGATGAGTTTTAATCCTGATGAGATTCCAAGCAGGGTAAGATACCTTGGATCCATGGTTGGTTTACCACTATCGGTGCACTCGATAGATATTGATCAGCCTTTATCAGCTGACATATTGAAAAAGGCATATGCCAACCCAATGGATCCACGTTCCTCCAGAGCTTTAAAGCTGCTGAAACAAGGGCTGTCCGTTCGAGATGTTCTTGCCCATGGGGTCATTAACTATCATCCAGTAGTAGCAGGAACTCCCGTACAAGTTGCTGACTTCTTGGAAGAATGGTTTTTGGCCGGTGCATGTGACGGCTTCTCGGTTGTTCCAGATATAGCCTATGATGGAGTGGCTGATTTTGTGGACCTGGTTGTCCCCATTTTGCAGGACCGCGGTTTGTTCCACAGAGAATATGAAGGAAAAACACTGCGCGAGAATATGGGAGTTCCTTACCAATATGGAAGTGCTAAATATTAAAATAATTAATAGAGGAGAGGGTTCAAATGAATAATACCCTTGAATTGCTTCATAATCATACATCTATTCGTTCTTTTACAGATCAACCACTGACAGAGGAACAACGGGCGGCAATCTTTAAGGCAGCTAATCAAACTTCATCTTTCAGCCTTCTACAGGCTGTTTCCATCATTAGAATTACAGATCCGGATCTTCGAAAAAAAGCGATGCAGCTCTCTGCTAATCAGCCTTATATTGAAGAAGCAGCAGAGTTCTGGATTTTTTGTGCAGATTTTAACCGCAATCATCAAATTGCCCCAGATGTTGACCTTGACTATATTGAATTTCTTTTAATCGGTTCATTCGATGCTGGGCTAATGGCTCAAAATGCGTTAACTGCAGCTGAATCAATGGGACTCGGTGGTGTATATATCGGTGGAGTAAGATTGAATATTACAGAATTAACTGAGGTATTACATTTGCCAAAGTATGTGGTTCCTTTAGCTGGTCTATGCATAGGCCATCCTGCTGGAGAGAAACCTGGACTAAAACCACGTTTGCCTCAATCAATGGTTATGTTTGATAATCAGTACCAGCCACTCGATGAAGATAAATTAGCAGTTTATGACCAACAGATGCGTGAATATTACCAAGATCGTCCTGTTAGAGCGCCTTTCACAGTGAAGAAAGTAAAGGGATGGACAGATCATATTGAGGATCACCTTGAAAGAAGCATACTGCCCTTCATGCTTGAGTATTTAAACAAACAAGGATTTGCTAAAAAATAAACGGTTATTACTTAATTTGATTTATAAGGAGATATAGAAATGAAGAAGCAATACAATACGCGTGCCATCTTGGCATCGCTGCTTATCTGCGGTTTTGTCGGCATGTTTAGCGAAACCGCTCTAAACATAGCAATGACTAATTTAATGGATGTGTTCCAAATTTCAGCCGCAACCGCACAGTGGTTAACAACCGGTTTCCTGCTGACTCTTGGCATTTTAATGCCAATGAGCGGGCTGCTGCTGCAGAGGTTTACAACGAGACAGCTGTTCACCGGTTCGCTCACAAGCTTAATTCTAGGTACACTCATTGCGGCGCTCGCGTTCAATTTTGAAATGCTGATGTTCGCCCGAGTTTTACAGGCGGCAGGCATGGGGTTATTGCTGCCGCTCATGTTCAATACGATTCTTGTTATATACCCGCCGGAAAAGCGGGGGGCGGCGATGGGCTTCGTTGGACTTGTGATCATGTTTGCGCCAGCAACCGGCCCGACCATCGGCGGTCTATTAATAGAGTATTTAACATGGCATTATATCTTCTGGTTATCGCTGCCGTTCCTGGTTATTGGGTTGTTGGTAGGACTGAAGTATTTGGAAAATGTCACCGATGTCACGAAGCCCCGGATCGATCTGCTGTCTGTCGCATTGTCAACGATCGGCTTTGGAGGGGTTGTCTTCGGCTTCAGTAAAGCAGGCGAAGGATCTGAAGGATGGGGCAGCGCAGTTGTGGTCACTTCAATCATTGTTGGGCTCGTCGCGCTGGTGCTGTTCATACTGCGGCAGAACTCTATGAGCGAGCCGATGTTGAATCTGAGCGTTTTCAAGTACCCAATGTACGTCGTTGGACTGCTTCTGGTACTGTCGTGTATGTTGATCATTATGTCGAGCATGATTATCCTGCCGATGTTTCTGCAGACGGGTGCAGGATTGTCTGTGTTCACTGCGGGACTCATGCTTTTGCCAGGCAGCGCGCTGAACGGTATCCTCTCCCCACGTATGGGGAGCTTGTTCGATAAATATGGGCCGAAATGGCTCGTTATTCCCGGCCTCGTGATCGTTGCAGTCATGTTATGGTTCTTTACTACCCTATCTCCTGCTTCTTCAGTGGCCTTTATCGTGGCTTTGCATATCGGGCTCATGGTTGGGGTAGGCATGATATGGATGCCTGCTCAAACGAACGGGCTCAATCAATTGCCGCCGGAGCTATACCCGCACGGCACGGCAGTCATGAACACACTGCAGCAGGTCGTGGGCGCGATTGGAACAGCGGTCGCCATCAGTATCCTTATGGGCAGTATGGAGAAATACTTGCACGGCTCCTCCGCTCCGGCCAAACAGGCTGAAATTGCAAACGCGATGACGGCTGGATCACAAAACGTGTTCCTGTTCACGATGATCATAGCACTGGTTGGCTTGGTCATAGCGTTCTTCATCCGCCGCGTCGTAGTCAGCCGCGAAGCGGTGCATTCGCCACATTAATGTTTTGTCAGCGAATCCCTTGTCGGTATCTATTAGGAACATTCACACTAAATGGAAGAAAAATTGGATGTCGGTTGGAGTTTTATGAGCTGGTGTCATCCGGATTACTCATTGTGAAGAATTACCTTAAACAAACAGGGGCATTGATCCAAGAAGGATCAATGCTCTTTTTTTGTTTAGCTAAAGGGCGGCATTCCTGTAATAAAAGAAATAGCAAAAGACAAGTTTATGAAGAAATGCACTTAAACTAAAGGGGGCGTTAGTTGAAAAAGTGAACCATAAAACTCGTTTACGAATGCAACATAAATGCTATTTTTGGTTACCTAATGTTTAATATAGACAGTAGTTAAAAGAAGTCTCCCATTGAGACTTCTTTTCTATCTTCATTAATTTTTCTTTTTAGACTGATTTAAATGTTAGGGTTAAAAATCTGATAAAATTAAATAAGACCCTCTATTTTAGCATCCTTTTTAAATTTTAAAATGGCTTCTACTGCCTTTTTGTATCCTCCAGAATCTCTTAAGGATTTGCCAATTTCCAAGCTTTTTTCTCTAAATGAAGAGTTCGATAGCACTTGTTCTGTTGTATTTCGTAAGGTACTAGCATCTAATTCTTGACGATTAAGTTGTAGACCAGCTCCTAATTCTTCAATCCGATTAGCCACTATTAGCTGATCGCCCACAACAGGCATAACAACAAGAGGAACTCCAAAATAAAGTCCTTCACTTGTACTATTCATTCCACCATGAGTAATAAAAACATCTGCTTGTTCTAGTATTTCTAACTGAGGTACATAATTACGTATAATGAAATTAGATGGAATATCTTTAAATTGGCTAACGTCCGTCTGTTTTCCTACTGATAGTATAACTGTAGCCTGTATTTCTTGGAATGCTTCAAAGCAGGTAGTATATAACTCAGGTTGCTGGTTAAATATTGTTCCCATTGAAATAAAGACAAGCTTATTACCAGGAATACTTTTTAATGAAAGAGTTTCTACATCTTTTCGCGGCGCAATAGAAGGACCAACAAAAATAAAAGAGTTATCAAACTTTTCAGCACGAGGTTGATATGATCTTGAGGTATATACAAGAGTAATATCGCCAGGGCAAGACATCAGCTTATGATTATCTTTGATTGTTATACCATATTTTCGGCTCCATTTTTTTAATATCTCTTCAAGTTCTTGATATGTTGGAGATGTCTTATTAATTTCTCCTCGACTTTTCATAACGTTTGAAAAGACCTCTTCATCAATAGCAAACGTTGTACAAGAGGATATTTTGGGTATATTCAATATATCAGCAATCATCCATCCTGCGGCGAAATTATTATCATAAATAACGTAGTCGTATTTTTCAGCCCCTATGTCCTCTAGAACACCTTCTATGACTGTATCCGCAGAGCGTACCATATATAATAGCATTTCAAGAGGGTCCATTCTTTTTGCCATTTTTTTCACTAGATCTGCATTGCGTGTGAAATTTTTATAAGGACGAAATGTAGCTCCCGTTTTCTCAATTTTATTTCTATATTCCTCTATACAGTAATAGACAACCTCTTCACCCTTTTTTAGTAGTTCTTCCACTAATGCAATGGTAGGATTGACGTGACCTTCTCCAGGATAATTAAGGAATAAAACTTTTCCCATCTTAATTCCTCCTTTTATAATATAAATAGTTCATGTCATTATACCATCGGATACAACATAAATAGATGATATGCTCCCCTCCAAGTAGATAGTAGCGTTGCTTTCTTACAACTGTCTACTTAAAGGGGAGCATATCAATGTATTATGTTGTATTGAGAACGCCCCGGATTTTTAAAATCTGGGGCGTTTTTGCGATTTGAGTACAATCACAAGGGGATTTTTGTAATGCGTCTTATTGAACTAACAAGGCAGATTAGTGGAAGAAGGTGTTTTATATCTTACTGAAGAATATATGGGCGAGTAGAATTAAATTAAAAAAGGAGAAATAACGATGCCAAAACAATTTTGGATTAACTTGCCGGTAAAAAACATCAATAAATCAAAAGAGTTTTATAGCAAAGTTGGATTTTCTGTTAATGAGCAACATGGCAATAGCGATCAAGCGCAATTAATCATCGGGGATAATAATGCTGCTGTCATGCTTTTTCCAGAGTCTACTTTCGAAAACTTTACTAGACATGTAATTGTTGATACAAAGCAAGCTACGGAAGTATTGCTATCCGTTGATGCCGACAGCAGAGAAGAAGTAGATGTAGTGGCAAAGAATGCAGTAGAGGCTGGCGGTACAATATATGGAGAGCCTTCAGAGATACAAGGATGGATGTACGGGTGCGGTTTTACTGATTTAGATGGTCATCGGTGGAATGTGTTGTATATGGATATGAGCAAGATGCCGAAGGAGTAAGAAATAGAAAGCTAAATCTCTTATTAAGCTCCCATGAAAGAATAATAAATATTTCATCATCTGTGGTGCTGCGAAGTGCGGCATGGATGGCTAACGGGGGCTTTTGTTTAATATCTCGTCTGTCATATCGGCAGCCTTTTCTTATTCAGCTAACGGAGCAGGTTTGTTGAAGAAGGATATTTCCTGTTTTAAGCGAGTTAGAATTTCAAACAAAATTTACACGAATACAGGTATTGAAAATAACAGGAACATAGGAGGTATCAGATATGAAGATCAATGGAATAGATCATGTGAGTATAAACGTAAATGATCTTTCAGAGGCTAAAGCGTTTTTTCTTGATTTAGGACTTGAAGTGCAAGCGGAATGGGAATTGGATGGTGAACAGTTGGATAGAATAGTTGGGCTTAATGATGTTAAAACGGCATGTGTAGGATTGGGGATGCCAGATGGTCAGACATGGATAGAGCTAGTCAAATTTTATACGCCATCAGATGAAAAAGATATTCAGCAACCTTTTGCAAATACGCTGGGTATCCGACATATTTGCTTTGCTGTTGAAGATATTGAAGCTGTTGTTACAAAATTGAAAAAGAGGGGTACAGAAATCTTTAGTGAGATACAGCAATATGAAGAAAGTTATAAGTTATGCTACGTTCGTGGTCCAGAGGGTATTATTTTAGAGTTGGCGGAGAAACTCAGATAAATATTGAATGGACTTTAAATAATTTAGATTTCAAATTTTAAAGATTTCTTCTTAAACTATCGGGGGCAAGAGTTTAAGAACCGGCTGCTATTCCAGTCGGTCTTTTTTCTACCTCAACTAAAGAAGCAGTTTAACTAAATAAGATATAGTTATGAGTTTTTATCAATAATTCATAATTTCCCTTATGTCCGGTATTTGATAAGTTAAAGGAAAGAAAGGGGGATTATAATGGGAATTTTTGATGCGCATTTCCATATTATTGATTTTGATTTTCCGATTATCGAAAACCAGGGATATACACCACCGAGCTATGTGGTATCAGATTATCAAAATGAAACTGCTGATTTGAATGTGTTAGGTGGAGCGATTGTGTCTGGGTCTTTTCAAGTATTTGACCAAGAATACTTATTGAAGGCACTTAAACAAATGGGTCCAGCATTTTGCGGCGTTACGCAATTGCCCTTTAATGTGACGGATGATGAAATTGTAAGCTTACATCACAATGGGGTAAGAGCATTACGGTTTAATATCAAACGAGGCGGTTCCGAAGATTTATCAAAGCTCGATTACTTTGCAAGAAGAGTTTATGATTTGGCTGGGTGGCATAGTGAACTTTATATTGATGCAAAAGAGTTGCCTGAAATTGCATCGACCATTGAAAAATTACCTGCTATTTCAATTGACCATTTAGGATTGTCTGAAGAAGGACTAACGCATTTATTAAAATTAGTTGATAAAGGTATACACGTAAAAGCAACAGGCTTTGGGCGTGTGGAACTAAGTGTTAAAAACGCTTTAAAATCCATATATAAAACAAATCCTGATGCACTTATGTTTGGCACAGATTTGCCATCAACAAGAGCGAAAAGACCTTTTGAATATGGAGATATTGAATTGATTCAGCAGCTATTTGATGAAAAAGCTGCTGATAAAATCTTGTATACAAATGCTTTAAAATGGTATTTCAAGTAATTCGGTTCCTATTAGATTAAGAATGAAATACTAAAATTTTTGAGTGTGTACACTTAAACTATAGGGGGCAAGAGTCTAATGGAGCAACGATGGTTATTTGAACCTCGTTGCTCTTATTCATTTTTTAGAAATACTTCTGATAAAATTCCTTCCTAAGTTGAACACTTAAATCAGCATATATTCAAGTTGTTTCACTTTTCTCATGTCCCATTAAATTTTGTATTACTTCAATGGGGGCGCCATTATTTAACAAATGAGTTGCATAGCTGTGTCTCAGTTGATGGGGATAGATTTCTTTGTCAATACCTGCTCGTTTGGATATACGTTTAATGATATATCTCATTTGTGCTTTGCTCATTCGATGAGGATCGCTTCATCATTATCGTTCCGACTTTCTATATATCGTTTAAGCCAAATATCGCATCGAATATTAAAATAAACTTCTCTTTCCTTGTCACCTTTACCCCTAACTATGGCAGAATGATTAGACCAATTTATGTTATTCTTATCAAGTGTTACTACCTCCCCAATCCTACATCCTGTCGAAAACATGAACTCAAATAGACTTTTTTCCAAAGGTGTATAACAGACTTCACGAAGATGTTCAATCTCCCTTTCTGTTAAAAACTTTGGAATTCGTTTCCCTGCCTTTGGCTCTTTAATCTTAGCTGCAGGGTTTATACTGATATGTCCTTCCTCATATGACCAGCGAAGAAGCGATTTTATTGAACGAACACGGTGAGCTAATGATGAGGGTTTTAACGTTTTGCTCGATTCAGATAAATATTCTTTTAATTGTTCTGTTGTAAGTGAATTGATTTCTATATCTCCCAAATAACGAATAAGCAAGGTAGCTTGAAGTTGATATGCTTTTAATGTTTGTGGCGAGAATCCTTCTATTCGCTTATCCGATTCATACGTTTCCCATGCTTGTGATAATAACAAAATACATCTCCCCCTTAAAATTTCTTTTAAAGGAATTATAGACTTGACTATAGAAATTGAAACGGAAGAGACTATTCAACTATCGGAGCAGATTAACTGAATAAAGATCCCAACATCTGAATATTAGAATACAACGATAATCCAAAAAACAGGGGTGTTGTAATTGAGGATATTAGTTACAGGTGCAACCGGACAACTGGGTTCAGCTTTGCTAAATCAACTTAAGGATTCTGGTTATAAAGTTAAAATAACTTCGAGAAGAAAACCTGAAGAAATAGGAGATTTCGAGTGGGTTTATAGCGATTTATTGTCTTGTGAAGGTATAGAAGAAGCAGTAAAGGACGTAGATGTAATTATTCATGCAGCAACAAGTCCGATTAAAAATTCAAAAAACGTTGAGGTTTCAGGTTTTGAGGAATTTTTAAGAAAGATTCCACACATAAAACATTTTATTTATCCATCAATTGTTGGTATAGATGAAATACCATTCAATTATTATAAGCTAAAATATGAAGCAGAAGGTTTATTAGAGAATAGTTCTATCCCTTATACAATTGCACGTGCAACTCAATTCCATCACTTTGTTGAAAATTTATTTCTATCAAAACCTTTCTTTAAAAGATATATTGTTCCTGGAAACATTAAATGTCAAAGTGTCGATGTAAGTGAATTTGCCAATCATTTAATAGGTCTAGTGGATAAAGGTCCACAAGGAAGAACGAATGATTTTGGCGGTCCAGATATAATGACATTAAGAGAAATGGCTGAACTGAAAATCAAAGTAAATAATGAAACAAATAAAATTGTAAGCATCTCCTTACCAGGAAAATTATATAGATCTTTCCTCGATGGAAAAAATACCAATTCCATTCAAAGAACAGGAAAAATCACATTTGAGAAATATTTAAGTAATAAGGTAGATTGAGTATGTTTTATATGAAAGGTTATTAAGGCTTTCTTAAAGATTATAAAAAATGTACTTGAATAAACGGGGCTTGAAATGAAGAATGGGGGTAGCTGCGGCACCTCCTTTTCTTATTGAACAAACGAGCAGGTTAGTTGAACAAGAGATAGGAAATAGTACATCTGCCGATCATGGGCCTTTAAGGAGAGACGCAATGTACATTTCTTACCAGGAGCTCAAATATTATAACCGGTTCATGAACCAAGTGGAAGATTTACTTCAAATTTGCCAACTCGCATTGGGAGCGAAAACTTTTTATATTGCACATTTGGATCAGGAGTGTTGGGTGGATGGATGAAAAGGATAAACACTTGTCCTACGGAGACGCTTCTTATGTATTCCCCCTTGTGCAGTAAGAGAACTTTGCGACTTTCAAAAAATATCTGGAGATTTAAATTATTCGTCTGGATTATCAAAAATCGCTGCCTACTCTTAACTAAAGGATGCGTTCGTATTATAGAGTTAACCAGTTTTTACTGGTTGCTCCTTTTTTTTATAGGACCTATTATTTAGGGCTGGGGAATATCCGCCAGCCCTTTCCTGCTTAATAATCATAATACAATTCTTCCGCCCGCTTCTTGTCCGTTCCCTTCAGATAAGACCATATATAGCGAGGGTTTGTGACCATAACCCAATCCCCGAATTTATCAAACTTTCTGCTTGATGTGAGCATGCCAAAAGGGATGATGCCGAAAAGCTTTCGATTTACCAGCCCCCACATCATCAGCCGATGGGCAAAATCAGCGTCTTCGGCCATAAGCAATTCCTCATTGAATCCATTAATGGCCACGAAATCTTTTCTGTAGCACCAGAAAATCCCAACTGAAATCAAACCATACTTGATTAGCATTGGAATGGATATGGCTGCAACAGATGTTAGAATCCCCAAAGACATACGGTCAAATAACCCGGATGTCCCGCCACCGATAAATAACCCGCTCGATAATAACAAATTCACTCTAGATAGGAATCCTTTAGACATTCTGGT